>JAYTIR010000414.1:0-5708 GCA_043731765.1 Burkholderiales bacterium | reverse complement strand
TTCTTTGGGGCGACGAGCCGCGCGGGTGCGTGCGGTGAGTAATGCGACGCGAGCGTACCCGACGCGCGCGGAGCATCCGCATCCGGTGCGCGCGGCATCGTGCCCATTACGCGGGCGAGATCGTCGATTCCGATCGCGCCGGGACGCAGCAGCATCGGTTCTCGGCCCGTGAATGCGACGATCGTGCTTTCGATGCCGACGTCGCAGGAGCCGCCGTCGAGAATCATCGAGACCGCATCGCCCAGGTCGTCGGCGACGTGCTGCGCGGTGGTGGGCGAAACGTGGCCGAACCGGTTAGCCGACGGCGCCGCAATGCCGGAACCGCCCAGGGCCGCAAACGCAGCGAGCAATTGTCGTGCGACAGGATGCGACGGCATGCGCAGGCCCACGCTGTCCTGGCCGCCGGTCACTGCGTCGTCGACGTGCGCGGCGCGGGGAAGGATAAGCGTGAGCGGTCCCGGCCAGAATGCGGCGGCGAGCAGGCGCGCGCCTTCCGGAAATTCGCGCGCCCAGCGATCGACATCCGCGATATTCGCAAGATGCACGATCAGGGGATGCTCGGAGGGGCGTCCCTTCGCCGAGAAAATCCGGTGCACGGCATTGGAACTGGCCGCGTCGGCACCGAGTCCGTAAACCGTTTCGGTCGGGAAAGCGACCAGTTCGCCGGCGCGCAGACGGCCGGCAGCAAGCGCCAATGAAGCGGCCGTCGGCGCCACGATCCGGTTACTCATTCCATGTTCCGGCAAGGGGCAAGCATGCGGTTCGGCAGGCGGCGGGCTTCCGTAAACTGCTAGAATTCAAGCTTTTGCGAAGCCGGTTGCGCGGGTTCCATGGATCCAGTGCGGCGCAATCTGCGCAGTGCAGACCATTGCACCGATCGGCGCAACGAGGAGTGGTAATGAGTGAGTTTCTGTTCACGTCGGAATCGGTGTCGGAAGGCCATCCGGACAAGGTCGCGGACCAGATTTCCGATGCGGTGCTCGATGCGATTCTAGAGCAAGACCCTGTCGGACGCGTCGCGGCCGAAACACTGGTCTCGACCGGACTGATCGTGATGACGGGTGAAATCACCACCACGGCAAACGTCGACTATGCCCGCATCGCGCGCGAAGCCGTCCGCGCCATCGGCTACAACGATCCCGAATTGCGCTTCGACGCCGACGGCTGCGCCGTCATGGTCTGTTATGGCCGCCAGTCGCCGGACATTGCGCAAGGCGTGGACCGGGCCTCTGACGACTACCTGAACCAGGGCGCTGGCGACCAGGGCCTGATGTTCGGTTACGCGTGCGACGAAACGCCGTCGCTGATGCCGTTCCCGATCTATTACGCGCACCGCCTCGTGCAACGGCAGAGCGAGGTTCGGCGCGACGGCCGCCTTCCGTTCCTGCGTCCAGACGCCAAGTCGCAGGTCACGGTCCGGTACGCGGACGGCAAGCCTGTTGGCGTCGACACCGTCGTGCTGTCCACGCAACATCATCCCTCGATGAACGAAAAACAGGACAAGCTCGCCGAAGCGGTGATCGAGGAAATCATCAAGCCGGTGTTTCCCGCGGAAATGTTGAAGGGCACGCGCTTCCTCGTGAATCCGACTGGCCGCTTCGAAATCGGCGGTCCGCACGGCGACGCCGGACTCACGGGGCGCAAGATCATCGTCGATACCTATGGCGGCGCGGCGCCGCATGGCGGCGGCGCGTTCTCCGGCAAGGATCCCTCGAAGGTCGACCGGTCCGCTGCGTACGCGGCGCGCTATGTAGCAAAGAACATCGTCGCCGCGGGGATCGCCTCGCAGTGCCAGGTGCAGGTGTCCTATGCGATCGGCGTCGCCAAGCCGATCAACGTGACCATCTACACCGAGGGCACCGGAAAAATTCCGGATGAAAAAATCGCCAAGCTCGTCGATGCGCACTTCGACCTGCGGCCAAAGGGCATCATCCGCATGCTCGACCTGCTGCGGCCGATCTATCTCAAGACGGCGGCGTACGGTCACTTTGGTCGCGATGAACCCGAGTTCACCTGGGAGAACACGGATCGCGTCGAGGCCTTGCGGGCCGCGGCGGGGTTGTAACGCGTGGCAAACCAAACGACAGGGAGCACACCATGATGAGTCGTCCTTTGGCATTGCTGGCGCACGGGGCCTGCACCGGTGTCGCGTTGCTCGCCCTGGTGTCCTGCTCCACGTTGAATCGCGAGGGCGTCGTCGCCGGACAGGACGGCGGCAGCGTGGTGGTCCGGCAGGGCGCGCCGTTCGTGATCAACCTCTCGGCGGATCCTTCGACCGGCTTCGGATGGGTGCTGAACAATGATCCCGGTGCCACGGTGTGGCGGATCGGCGGGCCGGACTACACGCCGGACCCGATCCCGGCCGGCATGATGGGGGTTGGCGGCACGACCACCTGGCGCTTCCGTGGCAAGGCTCCGGGCACCACGACCCTCGAATTCGCCTACCGCCGGTCCTGGGAAAAGGACGTTCCGCCCGCCAAAGTGGTCCGGTACGACGTGACGGTCAACGCCGGAACCTTCCAGAACCTGTTCTAGCGGGGATGGGACGTTCTGGAAAGTGGACTGGCGGAAAAATCCAAGTTACTGTAATATATCGACTTTTCTCGGGGGCAGTCTAAACAGAGTGTTTACGGCGCCGACGGCGTAACCCCCCGCGCACCGAATCCCACAGGAGTAGATATGGCCGAACGTTCCCGCACCCGCCGCAACACGCTCGAGCGTCGTTGCCTGCCCAAGACCTTCAAGCGCATGTTCGTCGGCGCGCCCAAGGGCATATTCAAGATGCTGGAAAAGATCAAGAAGAACTGACCGCAGCGATAGCTAGTGTCGCATCCGGGGTCGCCTGCACACGGCGGCCCTTGTATTTTCATGGTCTGGTAACACTTGGCCGGCTGTTCGCGGCATTATTGCCGCCATGGCGTTCGCGTATTACAGCAAATTGTCGCCGGCGAACCAGCGCGTCTATCGCGATAGTGACGAGATCCCGACGCTCGAACTTCCCGCGGGCGCCGAGGTAACCGCGCCCGTTGCGGCGATCCTCGCGGGCCTGCTGAGTGAAGACCGCACCGCCGTCCAGCGTGCCTGCCAGGCGCTCGTCGACGCGCTTGTCGCGGGATACGACGTGCCGCCGGTCCGCGTTCGCGTGCTTGCGAAAAGACCCTCGGACGACTACGGCGAGCTTCACGGCCTCTACGAGCCGGACGAAGAGATCACCCCCGCGCGCATCACGGCCTGGATGCGCACGGCGCAACGAAAACAGGTGGTGGCCTTCAAATCTTTCCTGCGCACATTGGTTCACGAGTTCGCGCACCACCTCGACTACGAGCATTTCAAGCTGCCCCAAACGTTCCACACCGAAGGCTTCTACCGGCGGGAGTCGAGTCTGGCCAACGCCCTGCTGGCCACACTGGAATCCACCGTCCCTGCCCAGGGCAGTCCCCGGTAAAGGCCACGCAAATCGGGTAGAATGCGACCGCTCCCCGAGGAGCGTTGCAACAGCCGCCCGCGGAACCTCGATGTCCGTCGCGCGCTGCCAGGCTCGGGGTTCATCATCTTTTTGCAACTGCGCTCGTTGATCCGCGGCTTTTCGCCAGCGGGATGACGAGCGCGATCCATGCCTCTCGTCCCCTTCCGTTGCGTCAAGCCGCTCGACAAGGAGTGATGCATGAACGCAACCACTGATACCAAGAATTTCGTGGATTTCCACGTCGCCGATCTTTCGCTCGCCGATTGGGGGCGCAAGGAAATCGCCATCGCCGAAACCGAGATGCCCGGCCTCATGGCGATCCGCGAGGAATTCGCGCCGCAACAACCGTTGCGAGGCGCGCGCGTCGCCGGTTCGTTGCACATGACGATCCAGACCGCGGTCCTGATCGAAACCTTGCAGGCGCTGGGCGCAGACGTGCGTTGGGCGTCGTGCAACATCTACTCGACGCAGGACCACGCCGCGGCCGCGATCGCCGCCCGCGGTACGCCCGTGTACGCGCGAAAGGGCGAGACACTCGACGAATACTGGGAATATACGCACAGGATTTTCGAGTGGCGGATGCCCGATGGCACGGTCAGCGTGCCGAACATGATCCTGGACGACGGCGGCGACGCCACGCTGCTCGTCCATCTCGGCGCGCAGGCCAAAAGCGATCGCTCGCTGATTTCGCATCCGGGCAACGAGGAGGAAACTGCGCTGTTCGCCGCGATCGCGAAGCGTCTGGCCGCCGACTCCGGTTTCTATTCGCGGATCAAGGCGAACATCCGCGGTGTCACCGAGGAGACGACGACGGGCGTGAAGCGGCTGTACTCGATGCACAAGGAAGGCCGGCTGGGTTTCCCGGCGATCAACGTCAACGACTCGGTCACCAAATCGAAATTCGACAATCTGTACGGCTGCCGCGAATCGCTGGTCGACGGCATCAAGCGCGCGACCGACGTGATGGTCGCGGGCAAGGTTGCCCTCGTGGCGGGGTACGGCGACGTCGGCAAGGGTTCCGCACAGGCGCTGCGCGCGCTGTCGGCGCAGGTGTGGGTAACGGAAGTCGATCCGATCTGCGCACTGCAGGCCGCGATGGAAGGCTACCGCGTCGTGACGATGGACTACGCCGCCGACAAGGCCGACATCTTCGTCACGGCCACCGGCAACATCGACGTGATCACCCACGAGCACATGAAGCGCATGAAGAACCAGGCTATCGTGTGCAACATCGGCCACTTCGACAACGAAATCGAAATCGCGGCGCTGAAACAATACAGGTGGGAGAACATCAAGCCGCAGGTGGACCATGTCATCTTCCCGGACGGCAAGCGGATCATCCTGCTCGCGGAAGGCCGCCTGGTGAACCTGGGCTGCGGGACCGGGCACCCGTCCTACGTGATGAGCTCGTCGTTCGCGAACCAGGTGATGGCGCAAATCGAACTGTGGAGCGACGCGCAGGCCGGCGGCAAGCAATATCCGGTCGGCGTCTATGTGCTGCCGAAGCATCTGGACGAGAAGGTTGCGCGGCTGCAGTTGACCAAGCTCAACGCGGTGCTGACGCCCTTATCGGACAAGCAGGCCCGGTACATTGGGGTGCACATCCGTGGCCCCTACAAACCCGACACTTACCGTTATTAGGCGGACGCTGAGCAGCGAAATCGAGCGTCGCTGGGGGACGCGACGCTCATTTCGTGGGGCACAAAACTGTTGTTTCGGTTGTACCGGGGTGCGACAACCGAGTGTCACTCGACGACTTCTTTGCGATTTCAATGTTTTGGAGAATTTCATGCGTTTGCTGCTGACCTGGTTCATCAACGCGGTGGCGCTGATCGCGCTGCCTTATGTATTTTCGTCGATCTCGGTTGATTCGTTCTTTCCCACTGCGCTGATCGTAGCGGTCGTGCTGGGACTCATCAACACGCTGATCCGGCCGCTGCTCGTAATCCTCACGCTGCCGGTGACGATCCTCACGCTCGGCCTGTTCATATTCGTCATCAACGGCCTGTTGTTCTGGGCCGTGGGCTCGTTCGTTCCCGGCTTCCACGTGGCAGGATTCTGGACCGGGGTGTTCGGGGCGATCGTCTACAGCATCATCTCGTGGGCGTTGTCCTCCCTGCTGCTGTCGAAGAAGAGCTGATCCGGCCGTGCCCGACAAGCGCCCGCTCTACAGCGTCGAGTTCTACCCGCCGCGGACCACGGAGGGGGTGGCCAGGCTGCGTGCGACGCGCGCGCAACTCGC
>JAYTIR010000413.1:0-3992 GCA_043731765.1 Burkholderiales bacterium | reverse complement strand
ATTGCGCCGATTGCGATGGAAGAGGGGCTGCGCTTCGCGATCCGCGAGGGCGGCCGCACCGTGGGCGCCGGCGTGGTCGCCAAGATTCTGGAGTAATCGTAATGGAAGTTCTACGGCGAATTTACGGGCCTCAGTTGGCAAGTAAGCCGAAATTCGCCGGTAGCGTGAATTGGAACGGATCAAAGTAGGTTTTCACTTTGATCCGAATGTGATTAGGCCAGTAGCTCAATTGGCAGAGCGGCGGTCTCCAAAACCGCAGGTTGGGGGTTCGATTCCCTCCTGGCCTGCCACTTCAGTTGTCAGTAGTCAGTTGACAGTTGGCGGTGGTGGAAGCGATTTGGCGAACATCTGGCGCAGGTGTATTTAAAACTGGCTAATGGCTACAGAAAAGCGGAATGGATAACGCAAAAATTGCATTGGCGTTTGCATGCGTGGTGCTCGGCGTGTGGGGTTACTACCACTTCTCCGAGACCGCGCAGGTGCTGCGCGTGCTGATGGTGATGGGCGGGCTCCTGGCCGCGGGCGGGGTTGCCTGGCTGTCCGTGCCCGGCAAGGAATTTTTCGCTTTCGCAAGGGAAGCATGGCAGGAGGCCGAACGCGTGTCGTGGCCGACGCGCAAGGAAACGATCCAGACCACCGGCATCGTGTTCGCGTTCGTGGTGGTCATGGCGCTGTTCCTGTTTGGCGTCGACACCTTGCTCGCGTTCATCATCAAGTTGTTGACGGGCAGAGGCGAGTGATGAGCAAGAAGTGGTTCGTCGTCCACGCCTACTCGGGTTTCGAGAAGAGCGTCCAGCGTGCGTTGATCGAGCGCATCAAGCGGTCGGAAATGCAGGACCTGTTCGGGCAGATCCTCGTGCCGGTGGAGGAAGTGGTCGAAATGAAGAACGGCGCGAAGGCCATTTCGGAGCGCAAGTTCTTTCCCGGCTACGTGCTGGTCGAGATGGACATGACCGATGACTCCTGGCATCTGGTCAAGAGCACGCCCAAGGTCACGGGTTTCGTGGGCGGCACGGCCAACAAGCCGACGCCGATCACGCAGAAGGAAGTGGACGCGATCCTGCGCCAGGTCCAGGAAGGCGTGGAGAAGCCGCGCCCGAAGGTGTTGTTCGAAACCGGCGAAGCGGTGCGCGTGAAGGAAGGTCCGTTCACCGACTTCCATGGCAACGTCGAGGACGTGAACTACGAGAAGAGCAAGTTGCGCGTGTCGGTGACCATCTTCGGTCGTTCGACGCCGGTGGAGCTGGATTTCTCGCAGGTGGAAAAAGCTTAGTTGCGTTTGCGTTGAACCAACAGGGGAGGATCGGCATTTGAGATGCGATCCGCTTGAACCCATCAGGAGAATGTAATGGCGAAAAAAATCGTCGGTTTCATCAAGTTGCAGGTGCCGGCAGGGAAAGCGAATCCCAGCCCGCCAATCGGCCCGGCGCTCGGTCAGCGCGGCCTCAACATCATGGAATTCTGCAAGGCGTTCAACGCCCAGACGCAGAAAATAGAACCGGGTCTGCCGATTCCCGTGGTAATCACGGCGTTCGCGGACAAGAGCTTCACCTTCATCATGAAGACACCGCCGGCGACCGTCCTCATCATGAAGGCGGCAAAGGTGGACAAGGGCAGCCCGAAGCCCCACACGGACAAGGTCGGCAAGCTGACGCGCGCGCAGGCGGAAGAAATCGCGAAAGCGAAGATGCCCGACCTGACCGCCGGCGGCCTCGATGCGGCGGTACGCACGATTGCCGGCAGCGCCCGCAGCATGGGCATCACTGTCGAAGGGGTGAAGTGATCATGGCCGAGCAAAAGACACCGCGCCTGTCGAAGCGCATGAAGGCGGTCCGCGGCAAAGTGGACCGCACCAAGTTCTATGCCGTCGACGAAGCGCTGAAGATCGTCAAGGAATCCGCCATCGCGAAATTCGACGAGTCGGTTGACGTCGCGGTCAACCTTGGCGTGGACGCGAAGAAGTCGGACCAGACGGTCCGCGGCTCCGTCGTGCTCCCCTCGGGCACGGGCAAGAAGGTCCGTGTCGCCGTGTTCGCGCAGGGTGACAAGGCGAAGGACGCGACGGCAGCGGGTGCCGATATCGTCGGGTTCGAAGACCTGGCCGCGAAGATCAAGGAAGGCTTCATGGACTTCGACGTCGTGATTGCCTCGCCGGATGCGATGCGTGTTGTCGGCCAATTGGGCCAGATCCTTGGACCGCGCGGCCTGATGCCGAACCCGAAGGTCGGTACCGTTTCGGCCGACGTGGTGCAAGCGGTCAAGAATGCCAAGGCCGGTCAGGTGCAGTACCGCACCGACAAGGCCGGCATTATCCAATGCACGATCGGCCGCGCGTCGTTTACGCCGGAACAACTGAAGTCCAACCTGGTCGCCCTGATCGAAGCCCTGAACAAGGCAAAACCACAGGGCGTGAAAGGTGTGTACCTGCGCAAGATCAGCCTGTCGTCGACGATGGGCGCTGGCGTGCGCATCGACCAGACGTCGTTGCAGACGCAGGCGGCGCAATAAATTGAATTTTGAGGGAACGCTTCGACAGCAATGTTGGAGCGGGCCGTCAAAGACCGCTGGAGCAGTTGCTTAATCCGGGATTTCGGTCCCGATCCAGCGCAGATGGTGCCCTCGGACAGAATTTCCTGGACGAACGGTCACCGAAGAAGCCCGCCGGTAAACGTGGGCGGTAGTTTGCATCGAGGGAAAGCGAGAAGCCGCGCTCCAGGCAAGGCGCCGCGGAGCCGGCAACCGGAGCGTACACGACAGTACGTGAGGATTGCCGGCGAGCAGCAACGAAGCATGGGGCGTGGATCCGAAGCTTTCCGTCGATGCATAAAGAATGAGGTGGACCTTGAGTCTTAACTTGCAAGAAAAGCAGGCAGTGGTCGCGGAGGTCGCGAAGCAGGTCGCCGGTGCGCAGGCCATCGTCATGGCCGAGAACCGCGGCTTGCCCGTTGCCGCCTTGACGAAGCTCCGCGCGCAGGCGCGGGCTTCCGGCGTGTATTTCCGGGTGGTGAAAAACACCCTGGTACGCCGCGCGGTCGCGGGTACGCCGTTTGCCACGCTGGCCGAACGCATGGTCGGCCCGCTGGCTTACGGCATGGGTCCCGATCCGGTCGCTGTGGCGAAGGTCCTGAACGACTTCGCCAAGGGCAACGACAAGTTCGTGATCACCGGCGGTGCGATGCCGGGCAAAGTGATTTCCGCCAAGGAGATCACGGCGCTCGCCTCGTTGCCGTCGCGCAACGAGTTGCTTGCCAAGTTGCTCGGCACCATGCAGGCCCCGGTCGTGAAACTCGTCCGCACCATGAATGAGGTGCCGTCGAAGTTCGTCCGGACGCTCGCCGCGATACGCGATGCAAAGGCCGGCGACGCAAGCCAGGCGGCTTGAATAACCGACCACGACAACCCATTTCCAACTGTTACGTTCCAGGAGCAAAAAATGTCCGCAGTCCAAACTGAAATTCTCGACAAGGTCTCGTCGATGACCGTCCTCGAGCTCTCCGAGCTCATCAAGGCAATGGAAACCAAGTTCGGCGTTTCCGCTGCTGCTGCCGTAGCTGCCGCCGGCCCCGCCGCGGGCGCTGCCCCGGCCGCCGCTGCCGAAGAGCAGACCGAGTTCACGGTCATGCTCACCGCGATCGGCGACAACAAGGTCAATGTCATCAAGGCTGTGCGCGAACTGACGGGCCTCGGCCTGAAGGAAGCGAAGGATCTGGTCGACGGCGCGCCGAAGGCGGTCAAGGAAGGCGTCAACAAGGCTGATTCCGAAGCCGCGAAGAAAAAACTCGAGGAAGCCGGCGGCAAGGCGGAAATCAAGTAGCAATGCAAAAAAGACCCGGACGCTTTGCGTGCGGGTCGCTTCGGTCCCTAGAGATCGAAGCAAAGCGGGTTCTGCCTTCTTTGCTTCGCTTTCTGAATCGACTGCAGAAAGCAGGTTTGGTCGGGCGTTTCCGCAAGGGAATGTCGTCCGCCAGCGGCTGGTAGTGGCCAGCCACCAG
>JAYTIR010000412.1:0-8761 GCA_043731765.1 Burkholderiales bacterium | reverse complement strand
CGCAGTCACGGCATTGCCCCAGTGGTTGGGCGTGCGCCCGCGCGTGAACACTGTTACCGCATGGCCGCGGGCCAGCGCCGCGTCGACCGCGTGTCGGCCGAGAAACTTGTTGCCGCCGAGGAAGAGAATGCGCATGCCCGCTCCGTGTCGACGCTGGCGTTACCCGCGTGGAACGATCTTCACCCCATTCAATTTTTCCTGCGCCTCGAGCAGCGATGCCACGTATTTGTCGCCGAAACCCAGGAGATTGGCGTTGACGAGGCTCTGGTGCACCGCCTCGCCCATGATCGCCGAAACCGGCAACGCTTCAGCCATATGCGTGTAATAACGAAGGTCCTTCATCGCATTCACCAGCGTGAACTTGAGTCCGCCGAGGTCGCCGTCGAGCATCTTGCCGACGATCATCTGGAAAATGCCGGAATTCACCGCACCTGCCGAGACAACATCATGCAGCTTTCGGATGGACAGGCCCGCTTTGGCCGCGGCAGCACAGGCCTCGGCCGTGGCGTTCGCAATCGACATCGCGAGGAAGTTGTTGATGAGCTTCAACACGATGCCGTGGCCCGCCGGACCGGCGTGGATGATGTTCTCGCAAAAGGCGGCGAGGACCGGCTTCAATTCCGCGAACGTCGCGTCGTCGGCACCGACCATGATGTTGAGTTTGCCCAGTTCAGCCTCGACCGGCGTGCGCGCGAGCGGCGCGTCGACGAAGCGCACGCCTTTTTCAGCCAGCGTTTCGCGCATCTTCGCGGTGGTGGCGGGCTCGCTCGTCGACGTGTCGATGACGATCAGGCCCTTGTGCGCCGCCCCGGCGATTCCGTCATTGCCGTTGATGATCTCCTCGACCTGCGGCGCGCCGGTCACGCACAGGAACACGATGTCGGCATTGCGCGCGACCTCCGCATTGGTCTTCACCTCCTTGGCGCCAGCGGCGAGCAAGTCCGCGAGCGGTGCGCGGTTGCGGTTGACCCGCACCGTCAGCGGAAACCCTTTGGTGACGAGGTTCTTCGCGATGCCGTGGCCCATGAGTCCGATGCCGATGAATCCGATGCGTGGCTTGTCCATGTGTTGCCTCCTTGGGAAAATCAGTCGACGGCCGTCGGCTCCGGCGCCGCGATCAGCGCGCGCCTGCGTTCGTGCCAGGTGAGTAGCAATCCGCTGCCGGCAATGAGCGCCATGCCGGCCAGTGTCAGCGCATCCGGGAAGTCGTCGTACACGAGCCAGCCGATCAGCGTCGCGAAGACGACCTGGATGTAGGTAAGGGGCGTGAGCGCGGAGGCCGGCGCGCGCTGAAACGCGAGTATGAACAGGAAGTGACCGATCGTGCCCAGCACGCCGATGCCGGCCAGCAAAGCGACATCGGTCCACGTCATTTCGATGCGCGAGCCGAACCACGGCCATACCAACGTCATCAGCAGCGTGCCGACCAATGCCGGGTAGAACAGCGACACGCGCGGATCTTCGCCCGCCAGCATTCGCGTGGTGACCTGGTAGACGGCGTAGAAAGCTGCGGAACCCAGCGCGAACAGCGACGTGCCCTTGAACAGTTCAGCCCCGGGTTGAACGATCATCAGCATGCCGGTCAGGCCTGCAACGACAAAAGCCATTCTCGGCAGTGTGAGCCGCTCGCGCAGGAACACGACGGCCAGCACGATCACGATGATGGGAGTCGTGTAGTTGAGCGCCGTGGCATCGGCCAGCGGCAGGTGCGACAACGCCGTCATGAAACACAGCGAGGAGCCGACCAGCAGACAGCCCCGGAGCAGTTGCATGCGGAGCTGGCGCGTGCGCAACATGCCGGCTCCCATTTTCGGCGCGAGCCAGAGCAGCATCGCCAGCACCTGGAATCCCCAGCGAGCCCAGACCAGAAGCGGCACCGGATGCCGCACGGCCAGTGTCTTGATGATCCCGTCGAGGATCGAAAAACAGGCCACGGCGCCCGCGATCATGAGCACCGCGGACGTCGGGATGTGCGTGTGTGCGCGGGTCATGTTCGGCCGGATCACGGCCGGATGTACGCCCACCCTTGCTGTTGCAACTGCATGATTTCGACGACGCCGGCGGAAACATAACCAATGCCGCCCAGCATGTCCGGCTTGGTCAACTTTTGCCCGCGCATCGTGTTTTCGCATGCGACCACCTTCACGCCGGACGCCAGCGCCTCGCCGACGCGCGTGCGTACCGCCGAATCTGCTTTCAGCATGCCGATGCCCGGACCGTAGGTGACGATCTCGATATCCACGTTGGCGGCACCCAGGTCGGTCTGCAGGTTCGTCGCGTTGTTGAGCGCGAGATTCCATTTGGCGGCATCGCCATCGCTCATCTGAATAACGACCTTCGAGCGCGCGGCGGCGGGCTGCTGTGCCTGCGCTGACGCCGCGCCGACGACAAAAAGCAACGCCAGCATGATCGCTGCAAGCGCGTGAACTTTGATATTTCCAACATTCATAGTCGATCCTTGGCTGGCAGGTGGCGTCGGTTTGGTATGGAGCGGGTGAAGGGAATCGAACCCTCGTCGTAAGCTTGGGAAGCTTCTGCTCTGCCATTGAGCTACACCCGCTTTGATCCCCATTTTACGCGCCAGGGGTCGCGCCTCGCAACGTGGCCCGAATCAATCCTCGTTATCGATGGTCAGCGCACTGGCGCCCCCATCAGCGCATTGGGGAACCACGTCGCGATTCCCGGCACGAGGCAGATCAGGACGATCGCCAACGCCATCAGGGCAACGAACGGGAGGACGCCAAAGATCACGTCGCGCAGCGGAATGTCGGGTGCCACGTTGCGGATGACGAAGATGTTGAGCCCGACCGGCGGGTGAATCAGTCCCATCTCCATCACGATCGTCATCAGGACGCCGAACCAAACGAGGTCGAAGCCCGCCGCCTTGATCGGCGGCAGCAGGATCGGAACCGTCATCAGGATGATTGATACCGGCGGCAGAAAAAAACCCAGCACGACGACCAGCAGCAATATGGTGGCAAGCAGCAGCCACTTGGTCAGTTGCAGCGAGACGATCCACGCCGCCGCCGACTGGCTGATGTGGAGGTAGCTCATCACGTAGGAGTAGAGAAGCGACATGCCGATGATGAACATCAGCATCGTCGATTCCTTGAGCGCTGACGCGAGGATCGGCGACAGGTCGCGGGGACGCCAGATGCCATACACCACCGCGATCAACACGAGCGCGAGGACGGCGCCCAGCCCGGCGGTCTCCGTCGGCGTCGCAAAGCCGCCGTAGAGCGCGACCATGACACCGGTCAGCAACACGACGAAGGGCACGACGCGCGGCAGCATTTCGAATCTTTCCTGCAGCGTAAATCGCGTATCGTCCAGATATGCCGACGCCGTGCCGTGCGCGGTGTACGCCGCGAGTGCCGCCCGGTGCTCCTTGCGGTAGCGGAAAATCGCGTACGCCGCGAACAGCACGACCAGCAACACGCCGGGGCCGATGCCGGCCAGGAACAGCCGGCCCAGCGATTGTTCCGCGGCAACCGCGTACAGGATCATCGTGATCGACGGCGGCAGCAGGATGCCCAGCGTGCCGCCTGCGGCGATGATGCCCGCGGCAAAGCCTCCCGAGTAACCGCGCCGCCGCATCTCCGGAATGCCGGCGCTGCCGATGGCCGAACAGGTGGCCGGACTGGAGCCCGCCATCGCCGCAAACAACGCGCACGCGAACACGTTGGCGATGCCGAGGCCGCCCGGGACCTTGCTCATCCAGACATGCAATGCCAGATAGAGGTCGCGGCCGGCGGGCGACTTCCCGATCGCGGCTCCTTTGAGGATGAAGAGCGGGATCGACAACAGCGTGATGCTCGCCATTTCCTCGTAGACGTTCTGGGTGACCGTATCGAGGGACGCACTCGGCATGAAGAAGTACATGAATGCCACCGCCACGGCGCCCAACGAAAACGCGATGGACATGCCCGAGAACATCACGACCAGGGTCACGCCGCCGAACAGCAGCCCAAGGGCCAGCATGCTCAAGCCCGATCTCCTGGTTTGGAAAGGTGGGCGAGCGTCTGCAACAGCACCTGCAGCGCCAGCAGCGTAAATCCCGCTGCCATCAACCCATACGGAATCGACAACGGCGGCGCCCATGAGGACGAGGTAGTCTGCTTGTCCACCCATGCTTCGTGGAACAACGTCCAGGATTTCCAGGCGAAAAACGTGCAGAAAAGCAGCGTCAGAACATCGACGAAAATCATGCGCGCGCGATTGATCGCCGGCGGCAGGATGCTCGCCACCGCCTCGATCCCCACATGTCCCCGGAACGACTGAACGTACGCGCCGCAGAGAAAAACCGCGCCGACCAACAGGAACACGGCAGCCTCGTCCTGCCAATCGGTCGCGGCCTTGAACCAATAGCGCGAGAAGACGCTATAGGTCAGGACGAAGGCGGCCGCCAACAGGGCGATCATCCCGACGGTGAGCGCGGCGCGGTTGACGAAACGCAACGCGAAGTCGAGCGGCGCCAGGATCGGCGGGATGGGCGGCTCAACACCTGGCGGCTCGCCAGGCGCCTCGACGGTATTGCTCACAACGTCTTGATCGCGGCGGCAAGCAATTTAGCGCAGCTCTCGCTCTTGTCGCCGTAGTCCTTCCATGCGGTTTCGCGGGCGATCGCCTGCCACTTTTTCACGGTCGCTTCATCGAGGTCGTAGACTTTCGCGCCGGCCTTCGTGTAGACGTCGGCTACCGCACGGTCGTCGGCTTTCGCGGAATCGAACGCAAATTTTTCCTGTGCTGCGCCTGCGGCCATGATGGCGGCCTGCTGATCCTTGGGCAGGCCGTCGAAGATCTGCTTCGACATCAGCAGAGGTTCAAACATGAACCAGTACGCGCGGCCACGGCCGGTCGTGAGCGCCTTCGACACCTCCTCCAGCCGAAACGAGATGAGGCTCGTGGACGAAGTCATTCCGGCGTCCATCGCACCAGTCTGCATGGCCGCATAAATTTCGTTCGACGGAAGTGTGAGCACAGACGCGCCGGCGTGTTTCAGGATCATGTCCATCTCGCGGCTGCCGCCACGCACTTTCATTCCCTTGGCGTCTTCCGGTTGCACCAGCGGCGCCGAACGGCTCGCAACCCCGCCCGCCTGCCAGATCCAGCTGACGATGATGATGCCCTTGTCGGCCATGATCTGCGTCAGCATCTTGCCGACCTCAGCGTTCTTCCACGAGTACGCCTGCTCATAGTTCGTGACCAGGCCGGGCATGAGCCCGATGTTGGTCTCCGGTACCTCGCCGCCGGCATACGACAACGGGTACAGGGACAGGTCGAGCGCGCCTTTGCGCAGCGCCGCGAACTGCGGAATGGTCTTCATCAACGACGAGTTCGGATACACCTCGAATTTCAAGGCGCCTTTCGTCTGCTTCTCGACATCGGCGGCAAAGCGCCGGCAAAGACGGTCGCGGAAGTCGCCCTCCGTCAACGAACCGCCGGGAAACTGGTGCGAAATCTTGAGGGTCGCGCTCTGGGCGCGCCCGATGGACGACAACCCCAGCGCGAGCGCGGACAGCGTGGCGGCCGAGCCAAGTACGACATGACGGCGCGTGACAGACATTTTTTCCTCCTCATGCTCCCCTGGACAGGGATTCGGATCTTGCCAACGGCTCTGATCGACTGCAGCAATCGCCGGCCGTCTGGACGCAAGGATACAAGAGAACCCGGCGCCGCGGGCAATGCGGCTTTGGCCCAAGTTCCCCCGTTGCCCGCCGCGACATTTCGGCGTAACGTCGCAATCAACGCTAGGGGTCCTGGCCGCCGCCGTGGGCACGCAGTTTCCATATTCGGTGGCCGGGTGAGAGAACACCCTTGGAACCTGTTCGGATAATGCCGGCGCAGGGAAGCGTGAGCAGCAGAAAAGCTCCTCATCGTCTCCCGGCGCGTGGCGCCTCGAGGAGCATCATGAACGCCAACGACCAATTTTTCGCCCGCGACGCGCAGGTGGACGCCGCCGCGGTTGCGCCGCTGCCCGCATCTCTGAAAATCTACGTTGAAGGCTCGCGCGCCGACATCCGTGTGCCGATGCGCGAGATCACGCAGTCGGAAACGCCCGCATCATTTGGATTTGAAAACAATCCGCCGCTCGCCGTCTACGATACGTCGGGACCCTACACCGACCCCGCTGCGAAGATCGACATCCGCCGCGGCTTGCCTGCGATGCGCGCGCCATGGATCGCGGAACGCAACGACACGGTCGAACTCGCCGGACTCACCTCGGCGTATGGCCGCGCGCGGCTGGCCGACCCGGCGCTCGCCGGCTTCCGCTTTGATCTGCTGCGGGCCCCGCGACGCGCGAAAGCCGACGTCAATCTCAGTGGCAACCTCACTTGCAATGTCACGCAAATGCACTATGCCCGCCGCGGCATCGTCACGCCTGAGATGGAATTCATCGCAATCCGCGAGAATATGAAGCGCGAGGAAATGCTGGCGGTCATGCCTGCGATCGTGATGCGGCAGCACGGCGGCCAGAGTTTTGGCGCGGCCATCCCGCAGGTCGTCACGCCCGAGTTCGTCCGCGACGAAGTTGCCCGCGGCCGCGCGATCATCCCCAACAACATCAACCATCCGGAGAGCGAGCCGATGGTCATCGGCCGCAATTTCCTGGTGAAGATCAACGCCAACATCGGCAACTCCGCGGTGTCGTCGTCGATCGGCGAGGAAGTGGAAAAAATGACCTGGGCCACGCGCTGGGGCGCGGACACGGTGATGGACCTGTCCACCGGCAGGAACATCCACGAGACGCGCGAGTGGATCGTCCGCAATTCGCCGGTACCGATCGGCACGGTGCCCATCTACCAGGCGCTGGAAAAGGTGGACGGCAAGGCCGAGGAACTGACGTGGGAAATGTATCGCGACACACTGATCGAGCAAGCGGAGCAAGGTGTCGACTATTTCACGATCCATGCCGGCGTGCTGCTGCGCTATATTCCGCTCACCGCCAAGCGGATGACCGGCATCGTGTCGCGCGGCGGCTCGATCATGGCCAAGTGGTGCCTGGCCCACCACAAGGAATCGTTTCTCTACACACGCTTCGAGGAGATCTGCGAGATCATGAAGGCGTACGACGTTGCTTTCTCGCTGGGCGATGGCCTGCGTCCCGGCTCGATCTACGACGCCAACGACGAAGCGCAGATGAGCGAACTCGCCACGCTGGGGGAACTGACGCAGGTGGCGTGGAAGCATGACGTGCAGGTGATGATCGAGGGCCCGGGTCACGTGCCGATGCACATGATCAAGCACAACATGGACGAGCAGCTGCGGCTGTGCGGCGAGGCGCCGTTCTACACGTTAGGGCCGCTCACTACCGACATAGCACCGGGCTACGACCACATCACCAGCGCGATCGGCGCGGCGATGATCGGGTGGTACGGCACCGCGATGCTCTGCTACGTCACGCCCAAGGAACATCTGGGCTTGCCGAACAAGGCCGACGTCAAGGACGGCATTATGGCGTACAAGCTCGCTGCGCACGCCGCCGATTTAGCCAAGGGTCATCCCGGCGCGCAGATCCGCGACAACGCGCTGTCCAAGGCGCGCTTCGAATTCCGCTGGGACGATCAGTTCAACCTCGGCCTCGATCCGGACAAGGCGCGCGAGTTCCACGACGAGACTTTGCCCAAGGACAGCGCCAAGGTCGCGCACTTTTGTTCGATGTGCGGACCGCACTTCTGCTCCATGAAAATCACCCAGGACGTGCGCGACTACGCGGCGGCGATCGGCGTCGACGAAACGACGGCGCTGACCAAGGGCATGGAGGCCAAGGCGATCGAATTCGTGAAAAAAGGCGCCGAGATCTACAGCAAGGCGTAGTCATCGACGTGAGCTCGACCTTGTTACACGTCTAATCCTCTTCGCTGCTGAGGATGTCGAGATACGCGGGATAGCGGTAGACGCGATTGCGTTTGTTTCCCGTCACCTCTTCGACAATCCCGAGCTTTTGCAGATGGTCGAGCATGCGAACGATGGTGTTGTTGCTTTGCTTTGTGACCGCCGCGATGTGGCCTATCCGGGCGACCGGGCGGGCAAACATCGCCTCGTAGACCTGCAGGCACGATGACGCAACCCGGCCCAACTCGCGAATGCGCGCGCGATCGGTTGCGCCAAGAGCGTTCAATGCGTGGACGGCGGCGACTGCCTGGCGCGCCGCCGACTCGACCGCGACGGCAAAAAACCGCAGCCACTCCTCCCAGTCGCCTTCCTCCCGCACGTGCTGGAGAAGCTTGTAGTAGGTGTCCCGGTGGCGTTTTATGTACAGACTTACATAGAGAAGCGGTTCCGCCAACATGCCCTCGCGTACGAAGATGAGCGGAACCAGAAGCCTCCCCAGGCGACCGTTGCCATCGAGATAGGGATGGATGGTCTCGAACTGGACGTGGGCCAGAGCCGCCTTGATCAAGGGCGGGTGACGCGTCGGTACGTCGTTCAGAAAATTTACGAGCGCGCCCATCAGTTGATTGACTTGCGTGTGAGGCGGCGGCACGTACGCCGCCTTTGATGGACTTGCGCCGCCGATCCAGTTTTGCGAGCGTCGATACTCGCCCGGGGCCTTACCGGCTCCCCTGCCTTCGGCAAGAAGAAGGCCGTGCTTCTCGTTTAAGAGCCGCGTCGACAGCGGGAAGCGTTCGCGAATTCGAACCATCCCCTGTTCGAGGGCGTCGACGTAGCGGGAGACTTCGCGCACATCGTCGAGCGGCACGCCCGGGGCCGCTTGAGCCTCGAACAACAGCAAGTCGTTCAGCGTCGATCGGGTCCC
>JAYTIR010000411.1:0-2173 GCA_043731765.1 Burkholderiales bacterium | reverse complement strand
CCCTGGTCCGACAGCTGCTTGAACAGCGGATGATGGATCGAGACGTACGGGTATTCCCAGACGCAGATCTTGAATCCGAGCGCCTTGAGTTGCGCGAGTTGTTCGCGCGGTTTCGGATAACGGGTCTGGTCGAACTCGAAGGCGAAGCGCGTCCGCGTGTCGAGCCAGGCGCGGCCGTCCAGCGTGATCACATCGCCGGGCAGGTTGAGCGCGCGGATCTGCTTCGCGGCCGACAACGCTTCGTCGAAGGTCCGGTAGTACGCCTTCGAGTACCACGCGCCCAGACCCCAGCGCGGAACCATCGGCGGCGCGCCGGTCAGGAAATGATAGTGGCCGATCAGGTCCTGCGGCTGGTCGCCGCCGAGCAGGAACACATCCAGGTGCGGCGCGTCGACAATCGCCGCATAGCTGCGGTGCGACCAGTTCGGATCGCCCAACCCATGCGAGACCGCGCACGGCGTATGAAAGAACACGCCCCAGTTGCGGCTCGACCAGACGAAGGGGATGTTCTTGTACGCGAACTCGGTGTTGACGCCGAGCGCATCCTCGACATACGAGCGATACCGTGAGCCGCGCCGATCGAGGCTGCCGAATTTTTCACCGAGGCCATACAGCGCTTCGTCGGGCTCGAGCGCGAACGCCAGCGTCGAAGCTTTGTTGTCATGGCCGAGCACGGGCAGCCGCGTCCAGTTGCGAAAATGCTTGTCGGTGATCGCGCGCGTCACCATCCTGCCGCACCAGTTCAACTCGAAGTCGACCGGACTCTTGCCGATGGTCAGCGAAAGTTCGCCGGCGGCGATGGTGATACTCGTCTCGTCATCGACCACTTCGAGCGGCAGCCCCGGTGCCTGCTGGTCGTATTGCAGGATCGGATACATTGCGCCATCCGGAGCGCCCAGCCGCACGCGGAATATCCCTTCGCGCGGCGAAGTGATCACCAGTGCTTCACCGGTTTCGGTCGCCAGGGTGATAGCGTCCGGCTCGCAACCGATCAGGGACAGCGCGTCGATGCGCGGGATAGATGCGGGATGCAGATCGGACATGCCGCGAGTGTAATACCAACGGCAGGCGCGCGCACTCGCGGCCCGCCGTCGGCCCAAGCGGTTGGCCGGTGGTTCCGCACGCCCGCGGGGCGGCATTGGAGAAAGGTTCACGGATCACCGCAAACCGATGCTTTTCGTTATATCATCGCGCGGCATTCAACGGAATTTCAAGAGCCGGCGACGAAACGGACGCAACCGCTCGAGCCGCAACGGCGGCGTATACAGGCAAAACAAGCAACCCAAAGGAGATTACATATGCGGAAGTTATCCAGTTCATTCGTTCTCGCGCTCGCATTTCTCGCCTTCAACGCGAACGCCCAGGTCGTCACCAAGCTATCGGGCATCCAGCCGTTGGAGCATCCGTCAAGCTTCGCTGAAAAGTTTTTCGCCGAGCAGGTCTCGACGCTGACCAACGGCGCGGTCAAGGTCGAGAACTATCACAACACGCAGCTCGGCGATGCGGTCGCCAACGTCCAGAGCGTGCGCAACGGCACCATCGGATTCACCGTGGTCTCGGCGTCGAATCTGAACCAGGTCGTCCCGGCCATGGACATGCTCTCGCTGCCTTTCATCTTCAAGAACGAGGCGCATTTCTGGTGGTACCTGGCGCAGCCCGAGGCCGAGAACTTCGTGCATGCGCTCGAAGAAAAGGGCATCAAGAAAATTGCCTATATCGACTCGGGTTCGCGCAACCTGTTCACCCAGAAGGCGGTCCGCACGCCCGCGGACTTGAAAGGCCAGAAAATCCGTGTCATGGCCTCGCCGGTGATGGTCAAGACGATGGAGGCGCTGGGTGCGACGGGCGTGCCGGTGGCCTGGGCCGAACTTTATACGGCGTTGCAGACCGGGGTCGTCGATGGCGCCGAAAATAACCACCCGTCGGTCGTGGCCAAGAAGTTCTATGAAGTCTCCAAGTTCTACACGCTCGACGAGCACATGCGCATCCCCGATCTGCTGGTCGTGTCGATGAAATTCTACGACTCGCTCAATGCCCAGCAAAAGGCGGCGGTGATGCAGGCCGGCGCGCTGACGCAAGCCTACATGCGCGGCGCCTGGAAGATCTCGGAGAACAAGGACCTGGCCGACCTGAAAGCCAAGTTCACGCAGATCATCGAGCCGAACAAGCAGCC
>JAYTIR010000410.1:0-5792 GCA_043731765.1 Burkholderiales bacterium | reverse complement strand
AGCAATCCGCGCTCTCCCGGGCGCTCGACAACCGCACGACGCTCGGGCTCATTTTCATGTTGCCCGCGGCAGGATTGCTGTTGCTGTTTCTCACCTATCCGCTTGGACTGGGCACCTGGTTGGGCTTCACCGACACCAAGATCGGCCGCGACGGCAAATGGATCGGCTTCGAGAATTTCGAGTATCTGTGGGGCGATGCCGTCATGCGCCTCGCGGTGTTCAACACGATCTTCTACACGGTGGTCGCGAGCGTCATCAAGTTCGTGCTGGGCCTGTGGCTCGCGCTGCTGCTCAACAAGCACCTGCCGTTCAAGGCTTTCCTGCGCGCGATCGTGCTGCTGCCGTTCATCGTGCCGACGGCGTTGTCCGCCATCGCCTTCTGGTGGATCTACGATTCGCAGTTCTCGATCATCAGCTGGGGATTGCTGAAGCTCGGCATCATCCACGAATACATCGACTTTCTCGGGCAGCCGTGGCACGCGCGGTTCGCGACCATTGCGGCCAACATCTGGCGTGGCGTGCCGTTCGTGGCCATCACGCTGCTCGCCGGCCTGCAGACGATTTCGCCTTCGTACTACGAGGCCGCGAGCCTGGACGGTGCTTCCGACTGGCAGCAATTCCGTTTCGTGACATTTCCGCTGCTGACCCCGATCATCGCGGTGGTGATGACGTTCTCGGTGCTGTTCACGTTCACCGACTTCCAGCTGATCTACGTGCTTACGCGCGGCGGGCCGCTCAATTCCACGCACCTGATGGCCACGTTGTCGTTCCAGCGCGCGATTTCCGGCGGCAGTCTGGGTGAGGGCGCCGCGATCGCAACGGCGATGGTCCCTTTCCTGCTGGCGGCGATCCTGTTCAGTTATTTCGGATTGCAGCGCCGTGCGTGGCAGCAGGGAGGGTCGGATAAATGAGCGCGGATACGAGGCCGGCGGAGGGGACGCCCGAGGTCGCCGATTCGCAGGGGATGAACTATCTCGTCTCGCTGCCGCGGCGTGTCGTGACCGTGTATGCGCCGCTATGCGCGTTCCTGATTGTCTTGCTGTTCCCGTTCTACTGGATGGCCGTCACGGCGTTCAAGCCGGACGAGGAGTTGCTCTCGCGGGAAGGCAATCCGTTCTGGGTCAGGAATCCCACGCTCGCGCACGTGAAGAAGCTCCTGTTCGACACGGCGTATCCGGACTGGCTCTGGAATACGGTCCTGGTCACCGTGGCGGCAACATTTATTTCGATTTTCGCGAGCGTGCTCGCGGCCTATTCGATCGAGCGGCTGCGCTTCCGCGGCTCGCGCTATGTCGGCATGAGCATCTTCCTCGCGTACCTCGTTCCGCCATCGATCCTGTTCATCCCGCTCGCGGCGATCATCTACCAGCTCCAGCTGTTCGATACCCGGCTGGCGCTCATCCTGACGTACCCGACGTTTCTCATCCCGTTCTGCACCTGGCTGCTGATGGGATATTTCAAGTCGATCCCCTATGAGCTCGAGGAGTGCGCACTGATCGACGGCGCGAGCCGGCTGCAGATTCTGGTGAAGATCATTCTTCCGCTCGCGGTGCCCGGGCTCATCTCCGCCGGCATCTTCGCATTCACGCTGTCGTGGAACGAGTTCATCTACGCGCTGACTTTCGTCTCGTCATCCGAGGTGAAGACCGTGCCCGTCGGCGTGGTCACCGAACTGGTCGAGGGCGACGTCTACCACTGGGGTTCGCTGATGGCCGGTGCGCTGTTCGGCTCGTTGCCGGTGGCGATCCTGTATTCGTTCTTCGTCGAGTATTACGTTTCAGGACTGACCGGCGCGGTGAAGGAATAGGCGTCGCAAAAGACTCTGCCTTCCGGGCCGCCCGACCCGATCGGGCCTTCGCGAATCGTTGCTCGGCGCAACTGGCGTAAAATAGGCATCCCATTGCGCAATCACGAGCCCATGCCATGAGCAACGTCCAGGAAACCCTCCGCGACCAGGTAACGAAGAACCGTGTCGTCCTTTACATGAAGGGCACGCCCCAGTTCCCGCAGTGCGGCTTCTCGGCGACGGTTGCCGAAATCCTCAAGCGCTGCGGCGTGGACGAGTATTTTTCGGTCAACGTGCTGGCCGATCCCGAGATCCGGCAAGGGATCAAGGATTTCGCGAACTGGCCGACCGTCCCGCAACTGTACGTGGACGGCGAGTTCATCGGCGGCTGCGACATCATCCGCGAGATGTACGCCTCGGGTGAATTGCAGAAGGTGCTGGCGTCACAGACTGCCTGAACGCCATCGGCCACTGACCGCGGCAAAGGCAGGCTGTCGGGCACAACCGGCAACGTATGCCGGCCGTAGGCCACGCGCGGAAATTCGAACCGGCTCTGGCCGTTTGTGCGCGTCGAGAACCAGTTGTCCAGGAGCGCCGGAAGCAGCTCGACGTTCTTTGGCATGCCGTTTGCTGATTTTGACGCGGCGGGCCGCAGCACAGCCGGTGCGACCAGCGCCTCGCCGATGCGCTTTTTCGACTCGCGCTGGCGACGGATGCCATCCTGCAATTGCTCGGAAGTAATCTTGCCCGCGCTGACCAAAAGGTTGCCTAGCTGCAGCGGACCGGCGTGCTGGACTCTCGCTGTCCCGAGCCGTTCCTGAAATGCCAACAGCGCCGCGAGCTCCGGCTCGCTCAACCAGGATTCCCGGACGAGGATCTGGCCCAGCTTTTCTCCGCCCTGCTGCTGTTCGGCCAAGGCCTGATCGAGTTGCCGGCGGGTGATGCGGCCAGCCTTGACGAGCAACTCGCCGATGGGCTCCCGGGCCCGCCGCGGTCTCGAGGATGTCTTTGACCCTTACCCACCGCGCGCAAATGTGCTCGACCAGGCGCCGGTCTTGCGGCGTCAACGCCATCGTGCCGATGAGGTCCTTGACCAGATCCTGTGGCGAGCGAGGGGATGCCTCGGTCCCCGATGTCCTGTGCTTTGAGCTTGTCACGCGCCTGTTCCCTTGTTCCATAAAGTCATTGCCGTCCAGCCGCCCCCGGCCGTCTGGCCATGAGCCGCACCGTTGTCGTCTGGCGGCGCGGCATGGAGCATCTGCACGCACATTCGGAGCAATTTTGGCTGATAGTATCTACCGTAACAATCTGATTTAAAATATTTTACGTTGATGGCACGCTTGTTGCTTAATGTCGAACGAAGTCTTTCGCAGAAATACCTACCAGATTCCAACTTCTCAAGGAACCAACATGAAATCGCTGTTCACACTCAAGAATACGCAACGGGCACTGCTCGCCGCCGGATTGGCCGCTGCCACTGCCGGCGCGCTGGCTGCAACGACTACTACGACATTCCAGGTCACGGCGAACGTTGCCGCGCAGTGCAACGTCGCGGCGGTCAACCTCCTCTTTGGTGCGGTCCTTCCTCTCGGCCCCAACGTCGATCAAACGACGACCGTAACGGTGAATTGCACCAAGAATTCGCCCTATACCGTCGGCCTTGACGCTGGCGTCACGACCGGCGCCACGATCGCGCAGCGCAAGATGGCCAACGGCGCCGACATCATGAATTACAACCTCTACACCGACGCCGCTCGTTCGACGGTATGGGGCAACTCGGCTGTCGCGCCAACGTGGGTATCCGGTACGGGTGCCGGCTTAGGAACCGCGCAAGTGCTGACCGTCTACGGACGCGTTCCGACCGGGCAGACCAACCTGGCGGTCGGGAGCTATTCGGAAACCACCATCACGGTGACGGTGACGTACTGACCGGTCGCACCTTAGCAGCGACACGAATTGCAGCGGATCGAACGAAACGCGATCCGCACGGGGCGGCGATGATCGCCGCGTTGATGCATTGAGTTCCTGCAAAAAACACGTCAGTCCGGCACGCTAATCCGCCGGTGCGACGCGTCACGGCGTCCTCGGCGCGACCCACGTTTCACGATGAGAGCCTATGACCCGTGCTGCATGCAGTAGACTTGGCACCGGCTCACGGAGCCGTCGCGCGCGCATGGCGGGCGACGCGGAGGAACTCTGTAAGCAATTGAACCATCAACGCGTGGTGAACCAAGCCGTGCATGCGCGACAGCTGTTTTTTCTACTCGTGGCGTGTTTGCTGACGCCGTTTCCCGTCAGCGCGGGCTCGCTGTCGGTGACGCCGATCCGCATCGAGCTGTCGTCGGCGCAGCGCAGCGTGGCGCTGACCGTTCGCAACGGCGGAGATCAGTCAACGGTGGTGCAGGCACAACTGGTCGCCTGGTCGCAGGCGGACAACGATGATCGCCTTGAGCCGACGACGGACATCCTCGCCTCGCCCCCGATTTTCACCGTTGCCCCTGGCGCGTCGCAAATCGTGCGCATCGCGCTCCGGCGTGCGCCTGACGCTGCGCGCGAGCGGTCGTACCGGGTACTCGTGACCGAAGTGCCGGGCAAGCCGCAGCCGGAATCCACCGGCGCGCAGTTCGCGCTGAAGATCAGTCTTCCCATTTTCGTCGACGCCACCGGGGCCAAGACTTCGCCTCAGCTCGAGTGGAGCGGCTCGCGCACCGCCAAGGGCGAGCTGACGCTTATCGCCGTCAATACCGGCACCAAGCATATTCAGGTGAAGGCCGTCGAAGTGACCAAGGACGGATCCGACCCAGACGCTCGCTTCGCCGGCTTGTGGTACATCCTGCCGGGGCAGCGCCGGACAGTCACGATCAAACCGAGCGACGGCCACACGATTGCCGCCGATCGGGTTCGGATCAAGGCGGAAACGGACGCTGGCCCCCTGGCTGCCGATGTGGTACTCGAACAGCGCTAGCCGGCTGGCATTTTTGGGGTATGCGATCGTATTCGCCGCAACTGCCAGAGCCGCCGAGCCGCGCATCGAGCCGCCGGCCGGCGCGGTTCCTCCTCAGGGCTTCGTCCTGGCCATCCTGGCGGTGACGATCAATCACGAAGAAAAGGAGGAGCCGATCATTGCCTTGCGCGACGCCGCGGGTCGGGTGCTCGTCGCTGCAGCCGACCTCGCACGCTGGCGGCTACGGTTGCCGGACGCAGCGCCGACCGTGTATCAAGCTGAGCGCTACTATCCACTGGCGGCATTCAATGGCCTGGCCGCCACGGTCGACGAGCAAGCGCAGACGCTGACCATCCAGGCGGTGCCGGCGTTGTTCGCTTCGACGCAGATCGACGCCATGGCTCCGCCGGGACCCGTGCCGCAGCGCTCCGCGGTCGGCGGGTTTCTCAACTACACGCTACTTGCAACGCGTGCCGATACTGTCACGGCAGGGACGGGATCGTTCGAGCTTGGCGCATTCGGATGGTGGGGCGCCGCAACGATCACTTCGGTGGCGTCGACCGGTGCGGGCAAGACCGAGGTGACACGCCTGGAATCGACGTGGATTTATGCCATGTCGGAACGTCTTGCGACGGTACGGGCGGGCGACGCGGTCAGCCGCTCGGGCGCATGGGGAAATTCGGTGCGCTTTGGCGGCGTGCAGTTCGCAACCGATTTCGGGACGCAGCCCACCCTGGTCCTGACGCCCGGCCAGTTCGTCGCCGGCCAGGCGACGATTCCCTCGACCGTCGACGTGTTCGTCAACAACGCGCTGGTCACGCAGCAGTCAGTTAAGCCGGGGCCGTTCTCCATCACCAACATTCCGCCGATCACCGGTACCGGCAACGTGACGCTGGTGGTTCGCGACGAACTCGGGCGCGAACAGTTGATCACCCGCCCTTTTTACGCGAGCCCAACGTTGTTGCGGCCCGGGCTCGTTGATTTTTCCTACGATCTCGGGTTCGTGCGCGAAAACTTCGGCATCGCCAACAATGACTACGGCCCCTGGATTGCGTCGGGGAC
>JAYTIR010000409.1:0-8502 GCA_043731765.1 Burkholderiales bacterium | reverse complement strand
CGCTTGCGCGGCTTGTACATGTCCACGATGCTGCGCGTGAAGTCGAGCGCGTTCGCACCCTCGTTGACGAGGATGGCGTCCGGATTCGCCATGACGATGTCGCGCACGACGTTCAGCGCGCTGTGGTAGTTCATCGGCGTCGGGTTCTTCGCCAGCGATTCCCCCATCTTCGCGATGTTCTTGGTCCTGCGCTCCGCGATGGTGTCGAGCCACTCGGCGGGTGGCTTAGGCCACGATCCCGCAGTTGCGTTAATGGCGCCGAGCATGGCCGATACGCACGAACCGATGTCGCCCACAACCGGCGCATCGATACGGACGTTGCTGTCCGCCTCCTGCGGCGAGATGTCGATCTGGATGAACTTCTGGCCGCCCCATTCCTTGGCGCTGTTGCCGCCCCACGTCTTGCCCTTGCCGTGCGAAAGCAGCCAGTTCAAGCGCGCACCGATCACCATTACGACGTCGGCTTCCGGCAACACGTACGAGCGCGCTGCGGCTGCGGATTGCTCATGCGTGTCGGGCAGCAGTCCCTTGGCCATCGCCATGGGTAGGTAGGGAATGCCGGTCTTTTCCACCAGCGCGCGAATATCCGCATCGGCCTGCGCGTATGCCGCGCCCTTGCCGAGAATGATGAGCGGACGCTTGGCGCCCTTAAGCAGATCGAGCGCGCGCTGCACGGCGTCCGGCGCCGGGATCTGGCGCGGCGCCGGATCGACGACTTTGATCAGCGACTTCCTCCCCGCTTCCGCGTCGATCGTCTGCGGGAACAGCTTGGCCGGCAGGTCGAGATACACGCCGCCGGGACGGCCGGAGAGAGCAGCACGGATCGCCCGCGCCACGCCCACGCCGATGTCCTCGGCGTGCAGGACTCGGAACGCGGCCTTGGCGTGCGGCCTCGCGATGGCGAGTTGGTCCATCTCCTCGTAATCGCCCTGCTGCAAGTCGACGATCTCGCGCTCGCTCGAGCCGCTGATGAGAATCATCGGAAAGCAGTTGGTGGTGGCGTTGGCGAGCGCGGTCAGTCCGTTCATAAAGCCGGGGGCGGACACCGTGAGGCAGATGCCCGGCTTCTGCGTCATGAAGCCGGCGATGGAAGCGGCGTACCCGGCATTCTGCTCATGACGGAAGGAGATCACGCGCATTCCTTCAGCCTGCAACCGCCGCGTGAAGTCGGTAATCGGGATGCCGGGCAGCCCGAAGATCGTATCGATGCCGTTCAGCTTGAGGGCATCGATGACGAGCTGAAAGCCGTCGGTTTCTCGTGATTGGCGATTGATCTCGCTGCCGCTGGCGATTTTCGGCGTGTCTTCCGCCGTCGTCTTTTCGGGGGTCCGGGTTGCGGCTTCGTTCATGGCAGCGTCCTCTCGAATTCGTGCTGGCGGCGCGCGGTGATGCGCGCCGACCTCAATTGCCGCGCGACAACGTCGACGGGCCCGGGTTCGCCGACGTGGGCGCGTCGGCGAAGGCCCGGAGTTGATTGTAAATCCGGGCAGCGCTTCGGCGGCGCTGTCCGGTCGATCAGGCGGCCGCTTGGTTCGCGGCCACCACCGTGCGCCGCCACGGCTTCAGCACACCAATCGCCAAAAGCGCGGCGGCGATATTGGCTGCGGCGGCAATGATGAATACGAGGTCCCAGTTGCCGGTCGCCTTCTGGATGGAGTTCGCGTATGGAATCAGCAGGGCGGCCGTTCCCTTCGCCGTGTATAGGAGGCCGGCACTGGTGGTCGTGGACGTGTCCATGTCAGCTACCTCGGTTCCATCGAGAATCGGTGAATGCAGGCGAACGCGGATCCGCGCCGCGCCCGCCTGCCCCATGCGTCAATCCGCGGCACCGGGTACCGCCCGCCCCGCGGCCGCATCGGTCCGCGCCGTGCGCGCAATGTACGCGGCGCGCATGGGCTTGAGCAGAAACAACGCCATCAGCGCCGCCAGGATGTTCATGCTCGCGCCGATGACGAACACCGCGAGCCAGCTGCCCGTACTCACCATAAGTACATTGCCCAGAGGCACCAACAGCGACGCGGTTCCTTTGGCGGTATACATCAAGCCGGTGTTCGTTGTTGCATATCTGGCCCCGAAAGTATCGGTGACCGTGGCGGGGAAAAGGCTGTAAATCTCGCCCCAGGCGAAGAACACCAGGCCACTCAGGAGCACGAATGCCACCGGGTCACTGCCGAATTTGGCCAACGCGAAGATGCCGATCCCTTCGAGCCCGAACGCGATGAACATCGTGTTCTCGCGCCCGATGTGATCAGACACCCAGCCAAAGAATGGACGAGTGAGCCCATTCAAAATGCGGTCGAGCGACAGCGCAAAGGTCAACGCGGGCAGCGTTATGCCGATCAAGCTGACCGGTATGTCCGCGACCATGAAGTCCTTGGCGATGGGCGCGAGCTGCGCGGTCGCCATCAAGCCCCCTGCACCCATGAGCACGAACATCAGATACATCACCCAGAAGACCGGCGTTTTGGCCATCTCGATCCAGGTTGCCTGATGGCGCCCGGCACCGGGCGCGAGCTTTGGCGGCGCGACCAGCATGCTCGCGGGCGGCGCGAACAGAACGAAGCCCAGCACCACGACTACCACGCCCTGCAGCAGGCCAAACGTGAGAAATGTCTGTTCGTAGCCGGAGCTCTTGATCATGTTGGCGATCGGGATGATCGTCAGTGCCGAGCCGGCCCCGAAACCCGCTGCCGTGAGCCCTGCCGCCAACCCGCGACGGCCGGGAAACCATTTCACCGCGTTGCCGATCGATGTCCCGTAGACGGCGCCGGCACCGACGCCGCCGATGGCCGCCGCCAGGTAGAGCATTGGCAGCGATTCCGCGATCGAGTTCATCGCCCAGGCGATGCCGCACAGCAGGCCGCCGACGACGACGACCCACCGCGGGCCGAAACGGTCGACCAGATAGCCTTCGACCGGAACGAGCCAGGTTTCGAGCAACACGAAAATGGTGAACGCGACCTGAATGGAAGCGCGCCCCCAATGGTGTTTGGCATCGATCGGGCTCACGAACAGCGTCCAGCCGTATTGCAGGTTGGCGATCATCGCCATGCAAATGATGCCGATGATCAGTTGGGTCCACGGGCTTGCGAAAAACGACCCGCGCGCGTTGGTTGCCTCCATGGTGTTCTCCTCCTCTTGTTCCGGTGTGCGGCCGCTGCCGCCACCGGTCTCGTAATATCTGACATAACGTATGTGGTATATCAGTTCAAGTCAATACAGTTTAAAGAGTCCGAATCCCGCAAGGCAGCCGGGTCCGGAATCGAACGTCTGACCGCGACGTCCCGCGTCTCGCAAGGCGAACCGAGTCGCTTGGTTTTGGTGTATGGTATACAAGATACGAATATAGTCAGTGACTTGCGCCGACTGAATCCAGATTCCACCGAGGGATAAGTTGAAGGTTTGCGTCTTCGGAGCGGGTGCGATCGGGGGATTCCTCGGTCTCCAGCTGGCCGGCTCGGGCGTCGAGTTGAGTCTCGTCGCCCGCGGACCGCATCTTGCGGCGATCCGGGAGCACGGGTTGCGGTTGCAGATCGACGGCAGGGAGCGGGTGGCGCGAATCGCCTGTACCGACAATCCGGGGGAACTGGGCGAGCAGGATTACGTGATCGTGGCGCTCAAGGCGCATACGATTTCCGGGGCGGTCGAGTCGATGCAGCCCCTGCTTGGCCGCAATACCACCGTGGTGACGGCAAGCAATGGTATTCCCTATTGGTACTTTCATGGCAATGTCAGCGCGCTGCGCGGAACTACTCTCGCAAGTATCGATCCGGACGGAGTCCAGCGGGACAGGCTGGGACCCGAGCGGGCGATCGGCTGTGTGGTCCTGCCGGCAACATCGATCGTCGCACCCGGAGTCATCCGCCACGAGCATGGCCGCCGGTTTCCGATCGGCGAACCCGATGGCCGGCGAACCCCGCGCATCGAGCGCCTCCACGAGATTCTTGTCGCGGGTGGCCTCGAAGCGCCGATCCGCGACGACATCCGCGATGAGATCTGGCTCAAGCTCTGCGGCAACGTGTGTTTCAATCCGATCAGCGCCCTGACCCTGGCGACCCTCGACGTCATCGCCGGCGATCCCGATACGCGCGCCATGTGCCACGCGATGATGGTAGAAGCAAAGGCGGTGGGCGAACGCATCGGTGTGCGAGTGCGCGTGGACCTCGACCGGCGGCTCGATGGTGCCGTGGCGGTTGGCGCGCACAGGATGTCGATGCTGCAGGATCTGGAAGCCGGGCGTTCGCTCGAAATCGAGCCTCTGGTCGGTGTCGTGCAGGAATTGGGTCGCTTGACGGATGTTCGGACACCCACCATCGACGTCGTATTGGCGTTGATCCGCCAGCGTGCGTCCACCGCAGGACTTAACTAGTCTCAAGGGCCGGCCGATGTCCGCGACAATCGAAACGCAAGCACCCATGCCGCTCAAGCTGCGGCCGCTCAATGTCGCCGCCAGTTTCCGCGACCAGGCCTACGCTGCGTTGAAGCAGGCGATCACCGATGCCGATATCTACGCGCATCGCGAGGAAATTCGTCTGGACGATCGCCAGCTGAGCCAGGCGCTCGGCGTCAGCCGGACGCCGATCCGCGAGGCGATGACGCTGCTGGAGCAGGAGGGTTTCCTGCGCACGGTGCCGCGCCGCGGCGTGTTCATCATCAGGAAGACCAAGAAGCAGATCCTCGAGATGATCGAAATGTGGGCGGCGCTGGAGAGCATGGCCGCTCGGCTGGCGACGCTCAACGCCACGGACGAGGACATCGCTCAATTGCGCGGCATGTTCGACGAATTCCGCAACGAGACTCCCGCCGAGCACATCCAGGAATATTCGGACGCGAACATTGCTTTTCACCAGGCGATCATCCGGCTCTCGGGCTCGCATCTCATGGGCCAGACGATCGAGAACCTGTTCATCCACGTTCGCGCGATCCGGCGCATGACGATCTCGCAAAGCGACCGCGCGGCGCGCTCGATCGTCGATCACATGCGCATCATCGAGGCGCTGGAACGCCGCGATACCGAACTGGCCGAGCGCCTGGTGCGGCAGCACTCGCTGGACCTGGCGGCCCACGTCGCGAAGCATTGCGATTTCCTCGACTGAACAATGGCATCCGAACGGATCACGGGGACCCAGAACGCGGTAGTTGATACCTCGGCGCTGGGGAAGCGGCGCGGCGCGCGCGGCCAGTTGAAGGGTCGCACGCTCGACCCGCAGGCGCTGTCCGACGTGCAGGCGTTGCTTGGCGACGCACCGCGGCGGCGCGACCTGTTGATCGAATTCCTGCACCGCATCCAGGATCGCTACGGCTGCATTTCCGCTGCGCATATCGTCGCGCTGGCGCAGGAACTGAAGCTCGCGATGACCGAGGTCTACGAGGTGGCGACCTTTTATCATCACTTCGACGTCGTCAAGGAGGGAGAGACACCGCCACCGCCGCTCACCGTGCGCGTCTGCGAGACGTTGTCGTGCCAGATGGCCGGGGCCGACGAATTGCGTGCCGCGATCGAGCGGGCCTGCGGCCGTGAAGTGCGCGTCCTGGGCGCGCCTTGCGTCGGCCGATGCGAGCAGGCGCCCGTCGCGGTGGTCGGACGCAACGCTGTCGACCGGGCAACCGTGGACGACGTTGTCGCCGCGATTCTCGACAAGGCCGTCGAGGCGGAACTTCCGCAATACATCGGTTGCGCCGCATATCGCGCACAGGGCGGATACCGGGCGTTGCTGGAATGCGCGAATGGCAAGCGCACGGTCGAGGATGTCATCGGCGCGCTGGAGAATTCAGGCTTGCGTGGATTGGGCGGCGCCGGGTTTCCCGCGGGCCGCAAGTGGCGCATCGTTCGCGCGGAAGCCGCGCCGCGCTTGTTCGCGGTCAACATCGACGAAGGCGAACCGGGGACGTTCAAGGACCGGTATTTCCTCGAGCGCGATCCGCATCGCTTTCTCGAAGGCATGCTGATCGCGGCGTGGGCGGTCGGCATCGCGGAGGTCTACATCTACCTGCGCGACGAGTACGCCGCCTGCCGCGCAATCCTGACGCGCGAAATCGCCGCGCTCGAGGCCGATCCGCCGTGTCCGTTGCCGCGCATTCATCTGCGCCGCGGCGCGGGCGCCTACATCTGCGGCGAAGAGTCGGCGATGATTGAATCGCTGGAAGGCAAGCGCGGCATGCCGCGGCTGCGTCCTCCGTATGTCGCGCAGGTGGGTCTCTTCGGGCGGCCGACGCTCGAACACAACATGGAGACGCTGTACTGGATCCGCGACATCCTGGAACAGGGCGCCGCCGCCTTTGCCGCGCACGGACGCCATGGCCGCAAGGGATTGCGCTCGTTTTCCGTCTCCGGCCGCGTGGCGAAGCCGGGGGTTCACGTCGCGCCCGCAGGCATCACCGTGCGTGAACTGATCGACGAGTACGCGGGCGGCATGCTTCCCGGCCATGACTTCTACGCGTACCTTCCCGGCGGCGCGTCCGGAGGAATCCTGCCGGCGTCGCTCGGTGATGTTCCGCTCGACTTCGACACGCTGCAGCCGCACGGATGCTTCATCGGCTCCGCCGCCGTCATCATCCTGTCGCAGCACGACCGCGCCCGTGACGCGGCGCTCAATTTGATGCGCTTTTTTGCCGACGAGTCGTGCGGCCAGTGCACGCCCTGCCGTGTCGGCACCGAGAAGGCCGTGGGTTTGCTCGCCCAACCTGCATGGGACACGGCGCTGCTCGACGAACTGTCGCGCGCGATGGCCGACGCATCGATTTGTGGACTCGGGCAGGCGGCGCCCAATCCGATCGCGTGCGTCATCAAATATTTTCCGGAAGAAGTGAAATGAATGCCCGCGTGCCGACGGTCGCGTTCCAGCTCAACGGCAAGATGCTCGAAGCGCTGGCGGGCGAGACGATCATCGAGGCGGCGCTGCGCGATGGCGTCGACATTCCGCACCTGTGCCACAAGCCAGGCATGCGACCGGATGGCAACTGCCGCGCATGCATGGTCGAGATCAAGGGTGAGCGCGTGCTGGCGCCGGCCTGCTGCCGCGCTCCGACCGCGGGGATGGAGGTCGCGAGCAACAGTCCGCGCGCGGTGCATGCGCAAAAGATGATTGTGGAACTGCTCGCCGCGGATGTTCCCGAAAAACTCTACCGGCCGGACTCCGAACTCGAACATTGGAAACGTACGCTTGGCATCGGTCGCCCGCGGTTTGCGGCGCGCAAGCAACCGGCCGCGGATATCTCCCACCCGGCCATGGCCGTCAACCTCGACGCCTGCATCCAATGCACACGTTGCGTACGCGCGTGCCGCGAGGAACAGGTCAACGACGTGATCGGCTTCGCCCTGCGCGGCGCGCATTCGAAGATAGTTTTCGATCTCGATGACCCGATGGGCGAATCGACGTGTGTTGCCTGTGGCGAATGCGTGCAGGCCTGTCCGACCGGCGCGCTCGCGCCGGCAAAGGAAGCCTGGCTCGCGCCGACCGACCGCACCGTCGCGTCGCTGTGTCCGTATTGCGGCGTCGGCTGTCAACTAACCTACCACGTCAAGGACAACAACATCGTGCGCGTGGAAGGGCGCGACGGCCCGGCCAACCACGACCGGCTGTGCGTGAAGGGCCGCTTCGGATTCGACTATGTCCATCATCCGCAGCGGCTGACACGTCCACTGATCCGCGAGGCGGGCGTAGCGAAGGACCCGAAGGCCACGATGGATCCCGCCGCGCCGCTCACGGCATTCCGCGAGGCGAGCTGGGAAGAAGCATTGGCGTTGGCCGGCGGCACGCTGCGCCGCATTCGCGACGAGCACGGACCGCACGCATTGGCAGGCTTCGGGTCGGCCAAGGGATCGAACGAGGAAGCGTATCTGTTCCAGAAACTCGTGCGCACCGGCTTCGGCACCAACAATGTCGACCATTGCACGCGCTTGTGCCATGCCTCCAGTGTCGCGGCGCTGCTCGAGGGCATCGGTTCCGGTGCGGTATCGAATCCCGTGATGGACGTGTTGCAGGCCGAAGTCGTGTTCCTGATCGGCGCCAATCCGGTGGTCAACCACCCGGTTGCCGCGACCTGGATCAAGAACGCGATCAAGAGCGGCACGAAGTTGGTATTGGCCGACCCGCGCCGCTCGGAACTCGCGCGGCATGCAACGCACTACCTGCAGTTCAAGCCGGACACCGACGTTGCGTTCCTGAACGCGATGATGCACACGATCGTCGAGGAGGGCCTGGTCGCGGAGAGTTTCGTCGCCGACCGCACGCTGGGATACGACGAGCTCAAGGCCAACGTCGCGGCCTACAGCCCCGAAGCCATGGCGCCGCTGTGCGGCATCCCGGCAGCGACGATCCGAGAGGTGGCGCGTCTGTTCGCGACATCGCGCGCGTCGATGATCCTCTGGGGCATGGGCATTTCGCAGCACATCCACGGTACGGACAACGCGCGCTGCCTGATCGCGCTCACGATGCTCACCGGACAGGTGGGACGGCCGGGCACCGGCCTGCATCCACTGCGCGGCCAGAACAACGTGCA
>JAYTIR010000408.1:0-3897 GCA_043731765.1 Burkholderiales bacterium | reverse complement strand
CCGGATCGAACTCGTCGACCGGGAATTCCAGGGACAGCGCCTCGACGATCGACGTGGCGATTTCCCGTTCGAGTTCAGTCATGGCCATTGGCGGGAAATTCCGTGGACATCACGCAATGCATTGGGCAAACAAGTGTGGCAAATACGTGCGGCAATTGCGAGCGCCGAAAATCCGGGGGCGGCACGCGGATTTGACTCCGCGTCCCCGCCGACTCGCGAAAATCACATGCGCAGCAGCTCGTTTCGAATGTCGCGATAGAGATTCTCGACCCACCCGTTGTAGTCCCTGTGGATATGTCCGTTTTTGTATTTCAGATTTGTGCTGTCCTTGTACGTGATACTGAATATCTTTTCTGTATACCGGACATCGACGACGGCGACATGATCGTCCTTGATGAAGCGTCCGCTTACCAGACCGGGTGAAATGGGCGTCATGACCCATCCTAATCCGTTGCCTGCGGCGACAATCGCATTCCTGACCTGATCGGCAGCGAGCTGTTTGCCTACAGCTGACACGACCGGCTGGTCCGTGACGTTCACGATTGGCCGCGTATTACAACCCGCCAGGAGCAGCACCACGCCCAATGCCGCGAGAATTTTCTTGTAATTCATTGTTCGGTCTCCGCTTTTCGGTTGCAAGGACCGCCGAAACAGCATGGGAATTCTAGCATGGGGAATGGGGGGTCCGCGCAGCCTGCGTTACGCAGGTCACGGCTCGACCACGGGGGAAAATTTCGGCCGGAATTTCGGCGGCCACAGACGAGTCACGCGTTCGCCGGATGAAACTCGGCGACGCAAAGCGTCAAGGTGAATATTCCGCTATGGACACCTTGCGGGCAAAGCAATTCCGGCCGTGCGCTATTTCTTGCCGGCCGCTTCCAGTGCGGCCAACTGGCCGTAGACAACCCGGCCTGCGGCCAGAAGCTGCGCACGGTCGACGTTACCGGAGAGCGCGTAGCTGCAGTTGTCGTCGATCCAGTAGAAAACGCCCACGCCGTTTTCGACGGCATACCGGAACGCGACCTCGCCGCCGTCCACCATCTGCTTGCGCACCTGCAGCGACAGCCGTTGGTTGTCGCCGTTTTCGTACATGAAAAGCGCGGTGGGATTCTGATGGCCGGCGACCAGCCGCCCGCCGACCAGTGCGAAGCCGGTGCTGTTGAGGTCAGGCGCACTCACGGCGAAACCCAGACGCTTGGACAGCCAGGTCACGAGGCGCTTTTCTTCGGACGCCCAGACTTCCACCGGACGGTTTGCGTCGGCCGCGTACAGCGCATGGGTCAGCGCGGCCTGTCGGGTGAATGTGGTCGGCGTTCCTGCGCGCTCCAGATCCATATCGCGCGCATACCAGCCCGCGCCAAGTCCCACCAGAAGCGAGGCCGCCACGGCGGCCAGTGACGCGAGCCAGCGGCGGACCGACGCTTGCGCCGTTTGCGCAGGACCTTCGGCGGCAGCAATCAACCGCTCCGGAATCGGATCGGCCAGCCATGGATCGAGCGCATCGCGCAAATCCGCGTTATGGCGCCTGGCATCGGCCACCCACGCGGTCAACGCCGGATCGCGCGACAACGCGTCCTCGACGGCGGCCACACGCGATGCCGCAAGCTGGCCGTCCGCATATGCGTTGAGGTCGGCGTCGGTCACGGGCAAAAGGTCCATCGCGCGCTCCTCATTTGACGATCCTCAATTGACAACTCATTTGACTACCTTCAGTACCGCGGAGCCGGCCGGTGCGTCGGCGAATGCATTGCGCAATTTCGCGCGGGCGCGCGACAGGCGCGACATGACGGTGCCGATCGGGATAGTCAGCGCGATCGCGATCTCCTCGTATCGAAGTTCCTCGACCGCAGCGAGCAACAGCACTTCCCGCTGATCCGCCGGCAGGCGCCCAACGTGCTGCAGGAGTTCGGTCAGCTCTACGCGCGTGTACTGCGCTGCACGCACCGGGATTTGCCACGCCTCGTCCCCCTCTCCGCCATCGTCGAGAGATATCTGAATTTTTTCGCGTCGCGCAAGCGCGCGCTGGTTGACGAAGACGTTGTGCATGATGGTGAACAGCCATGCGCGAAGATCGCTGCCCGCCGCCCACAGCCGGCGTTTTTCCCAGGCACGCGCCAAAGTGTCCTGGACCAGGTCGTCCGCGCGGTTGATGTCACCGGTCAACACCCGCGCGTACCGGCGCAGGCGCGGGATCGCCGCCAGCAGATCCGGCTGCGGCAACGGCGGGTCGGCGACCGGGGACATGGCGTTGGTCATCAGGGACGGGCCACGCACCGCATTTGCGGCGGGTATCCCGTCTCCATCGGAGCGCGTTGCGTCAGTCTTTCGCCACGTGCCAGGTGCTGTTGACGCCGTCGCCGGTCTTGTCGCCCACCTTGGCGTCCTTCGACCATGTGTACAGCGGCTTGCCCTTGTACGTCCATTGCTTGCCGCCATCGTCGCGAGTGATGACGGTCCAGTCTCCCATGGCCTTGCCGTCTCCGACCACCATCAGCGGCGACCAGTTGGTGGCGCAGGGTCCGTTGCAGGCGCTCTTGCCGCCGGCGTCCCGGTCGAAAACATACAGCGTCATGCCCGCGGCATTGGTCAGCGTGCCGTCGGCGGCCTTCTTCGCCGGCATGGGTTGCGCGGTGGCAGAAACGGACGCGGCCAGCAGTGCCGCGGCGAGAAGTGAAAACACGGTGCGGAACATTTGGATCTCCTTGTCGAAATGGTTCATCTATCCCGGGTCAACAGACTCCCAGGGCATTTATTCCCTGCGATTAGCGTATGAGCATCAGCGTCGCCAGTCCCAGAAAAATAAAAAACCCGCCGGAATCGGTGACCGCGGTGATCAGCACCGACGAGCCCACTGCCGGATCGCGGCCGAATTTCAGCATGGTCATCGGAATCAGCACGCCCATCAACGCGGCAAGCATCAGGTTGAGGGTCATCGCGAGCACCATCACCAAGCCCAGCGATACGTCCTTGTACAGCAGCATCGCGACGACCCCCATCACGCCGCCCCAGATCACGCCGTTGATCGCCGCGACAATGATCTCCTTGCGAAACAGCTTGCTTGCGTGTTCGCGCGTCACCTGACCCAGTGCCACCGCGCGCACGATCATCGTGATCGTCTGGTTGCCGGAGTTGCCGCCGATTCCCGCGACGATCGGCATCAGCGCCGCGAGCGCGACCAGTTTCGCGATCGAACCTTCGAATGCGCCGATGACGCGCGAGGCGATGAACGCGGTGACGAGATTGATGGCAAGCCACGACCACCGGTTCTGGAACGACTTCCACACCGACGCGAATACGTCTTCCTCCTCGCGCAGGCCGGCCTGCGCCAGCATGTCTTCCTCGCCCCTTTCCCGCACGAAGTCGAGGATCTCGTCCACGGTGACGCGTCCCACGAGCTTGCCGTTGGTATCGACGACGGGCGCGGACACGAGGTCGTAGCGCTCGAAAGCCGAAGCGGCGTCGCCGGCCTTTTCGTGCTGGAGCAGCTTCACGACGGGTGGCTGCATCAACGACGACACCAGCGCATCGGGCTCGCTGACGATCAGCCGGTTGATCGCCAGAATGCCCAGCAGTTTCTCGTCGCGATCGACGACGAACAATTGATCGGTCTGCGACGGAAGTCCGTCGAAGCGGCGCAGAAAACTCAACACGACCTCGAGCGTCACATCCGGGCGCACCTGGAGGTCCTCGAAATCCATCAGCGCGCCGACCATGTCGTCGTCGAAGGACATCGCGGCGCGCAACTGCTCGCGTTCGGCCAGCGGCAGGCCGGAGAACACATCGTCCATCACCTCCTGCGGGAGGTCCGGTGCGAGATCCGCGATTTCCTCGGCGTCGAGCGTTTCCGCTGCAGCGACGAGTTCCTCGGTGTCCATCGACGAAATCAGCGATTCGCGG
>JAYTIR010000407.1:0-10143 GCA_043731765.1 Burkholderiales bacterium | reverse complement strand
CCCCATTTTCACGTCAGCTATCCTTTCCGAGCACTCCATTCCCTAAGGCAAGCATGGCCAATGACACGACCCTTCCCGCCGACCTGACCGCACTCCCGTTGCTTCCGCTGCGCGACGTGGTGGTTTTTCCGCATATGGTCATTCCGCTGTTCGTCGGGCGGCCCAAGTCCATCAAGGCCCTCGACATGGCGATGGAGGCCGGGAAGCACATCCTGCTCGTCGCGCAAAAACAGGCGGCGAAGGATGATCCGGGTGCGGAAGACCTGAACGAGATCGGCACCATCGCCACGGTATTGCAGATGCTGAAGCTGCCCGATGGCACGGTGAAGGTGCTGGTCGAAGGCACACAGCGGGCGAAGATCGACGCGGTAGAAGACCGTGGCGAGTACCTGGTCGCCAGGGCCTTGCCGCTGCCGGGCGACCCGGGCAGCGCGAACGAGGTCGAGGCGATGCGCCGTGCACTGCTCGCGCAGTTCGACCAGTACGTCAAGCTCAACAAGAAGATTCCGCCGGAAATTCTCACGTCGATGTCCGGCATCGACGAGGGCGGCCGGCTTGCGGACGCGATTGCGGCGCACCTGCCGCTCAAGCTGGAGCAGAAACAGCACATCCTCGAAATGGGCGAAGTCGGCAAGCGGCTCGAGCATTTGCTGGGCGTGCTCGAGGGCGAGGTCGATATCCTGCAGGTGGAAAAACGCATCCGCGGCCGTGTCAAGCGCCAGATGGAGAAGAGTCAGCGCGAGTACTACCTCAACGAACAGGTCAAGGCCATCCAGAAGGAACTCGGTGAGGGCGACGAGAACGCCGATCTCGAGGAGATGGAGAAGAAGATCAAGGCTGCCAAGATGTCGAAGGAGGCCGAAGGCAAGGTCATGGGCGAACTGAAGAAGCTCAAGATGATGTCGCCCATGTCGGCGGAAGCCACCGTCGTGCGCAATTACATCGATACACTGCTGGCCCTGCCGTGGCGCAAGAAGAGCAAGATCAGCAAGGATCTCGCGCACGCGGTGAAGATCCTCGACGCCGACCACTACGGCCTCGAGAAGGTGAAGGAGCGCATCGTCGAGTACCTCGCGGTCCAGCAACGCGTGGACAAGCTGAAAGCGCCGATCCTGTGCCTTGTCGGACCGCCCGGAGTAGGCAAGACCTCGCTCGGCCAGTCAGTAGCCCGGGCCACGGGCCGCAAGTTCGTCCGGATGTCGTTGGGCGGCGTGCGCGACGAGGCCGAGATCCGCGGCCACCGCCGCACCTACATCGGTTCGATGCCCGGCAAGATCCTGCAGAACATGACCAAGGTCGGCGTGCGCAACCCGCTGTTCCTGCTGGACGAAGTGGACAAGATGGGCCAGGACTTCCGCGGCGATCCGAGTTCGGCGCTGCTGGAAGTGCTTGATCCGGAACAGAACGACACGTTCGTCGACCACTACATCGAAGTCGAATACGACCTGTCCGACGTGATGTTCGTCGCCACGGCCAACTCGATGAACATTCCGGCGCCGCTCCTGGACCGGATGGAGGTCATCCGCCTGTCGGGCTACACCGAGGACGAGAAGATCGCGATCGCCAAGCAATACCTGATGCCCAAGCAGATGAAGAACAACGGCATCAAGCAGGACGAGCTGCACGTGGCCGAAAGCGCATTGCGCGACATCGTGCGTTACTACACGCGCGAGGCCGGGGTGCGCAGCCTCGAGCGCGACATCAGCAAGATCTGCCGCAAGGTGGTGAAGAGCCTCCTGTTGAAACAGAGCGAGGGCAAGGCGCGCACCGCCAAGGGTCCGGTTGACGTCAATTCGAAGAACCTGGACAAGTACCTGGGCGTGCGCCGCTTCACCTATGGCATCGCGGAGAAGAAGAACCAGGTGGGCCAGGTGACGGGCCTCGCGTGGACGGAAGTCGGCGGCGATCTGCTGACGATCGAAGCCGTGGCGTTGCCCGGGAAGGGCAAGACCACGACGACCGGCAAGTTAGGCGACGTGATGAACGAATCAATCGCGGCCGCGCTGTCGGTCGTGCGCCATCGCTCGAGGGCACTCGGCATCCCGGCGGATTTCTATACCAAGACGGACCTCCACATTCATCTTCCGGAAGGCGCCACGCCCAAAGACGGTCCTTCGGCCGGCGGCGCGATCGTCACGGCAATCGTATCGATCCTGACCGGTATCCCGGTGCGTTGCGACGTCGCGATGACGGGCGAGATCACGCTGCGCGGCGAAGTCCTGCCGATCGGCGGCTTGAAGGAAAAGCTGCTCGCCGCCGGGCGTGGGGGCATCAAGACCGTGCTCATCCCGGAAGAAAACGTCAAGGACTTGACCGAGATCCCCGACGAGATCAAGAACCGCCTGGACATCCATCCCGTGCGCTGGATCGAGCAGGTGCTGGAGCAGGCACTGGAGCGCCATCCGGTGGCGCTTGCCGACGACAAGGACAAGGGCGACGCGCCCTCCGTTCCACCCGCGCCCGCCACGGATGACAAGGCCCCGGCGCTGAAACACTGACGATCCTCTGATCAAGGCGCGCGCGTGGGCACGGAATCTGCTCACGCGCGTTTTTTTATGCAATATCGTTTTGCGCAACACCGCTGCGCTGCGCAGCATCATTCGCACCGCTTCAACTGACTGCGCGAAAAACTTCGCGCGCAACGTGAATGCGGCGCATCGCGGGGATTCGATTTGCGCACATTTGGTCTTGACACTGTGAAATCGCGAGCGTTATAAAGGCCACTCCGGCGCACCGCTCGGAGCGCCTCCCGATTCCTGATCGAGTTCCTGACTGAATACCCGATTTAATTCCTCATTCCCTCCCGATTCACATCCAAGTTGCCAAGGGGACGTTTTGTGAACAAATCCGAATTGATCGATGCGATCGCCAGGCACGCCGACATCTCCAAGGCGGCCGCGGGTCGCGCGCTGGACGCGACAGTGGGCGCCATCCGTGGCTCGCTGAAAAAAGGCGACATCGTCACGCTGGTGGGCTTCGGCTCGTTCTACGTCGGCAAGCGCACCGCGCGCCAGGGCCGCAATCCGCGCACCAACGAACCGATCAGGATCCGCGCCGCCAAAGTGCCCAAGTTCCGGGCTGGAAAAGCGCTCAAGGATGCGTTAAACTAACGGTTCTTGTCTGCCGCGCAACTTAGTTTCCAAATTAGTTTCGATTGCGCGAACCGGCAAACCCGTTGTCGCGTCCGAAGGCTCCCGGGTGCTTAGCTCAGTTGGTAGAGCGTCGCCTTTACACGGCGAATGTCGGGAGTTCGAGCCTCTCAGCACCCACCAGAGGCGCGCACCGCGGCGCGCGTCCTGGGGTTGGCAACCAAGGTTGGCAACTAAGGCTGGCAACCAAGGCTGGCAACCAAGTTTGGCAACTGGGGCAGGCAATGGCACAGGTTTGCATGCACGGTTTCGTTCAGTCTGGCTCAGTTTCGCGCATTTTCGAATCAGGAGTGGTAGTTCAGTTGGTTAGAATACCGGCCTGTCACGCCGGGGGTCGCGGGTTCGAGTCCCGTCCACTCCGCCAGAATCATTACGACGAGGGCGAACGCGAGTTCGCCCTTTATGCTAGTGGCCCGATGTTGGCCGCAAATCTGTTACCGCAGCGGGACCCATGTTCGATCTAGTCCACAAACACAAACGCGCCGCGCAGATCGTCCTGTTTCTGATGACGATCCCTTTCCTGTTTTTCGGCGTTGACTATTATTTCCGTGGCGGCAGTACCACGGATGTCGTCGCGACCATCGGCAAGGAGAAGATCACTCTGGCGGAATTCGACCAGTCGCTGCGCGATCAGCAGCAGCGCGCGCGGCAGATGATGGGCCGCAATTTCGACGCCGCGATGTTCGATAACCCCGAAGTGCGGTTCGCGGTCCTGGACCAGGTCGTCAACGACCGCTTGCTGGCGGGCAAGGCGAGGGACGAACGCTTCCGTGTATCCGACGCGCAATTGCGGGAGACGATCTCATCCGTTCCGGCATTCCAGGAGAACGGCAAATTCTCGGTGGATCGCTACGAGCAGTTTCTGATCGGACAAGGCACGAACAGGATTGCGTTCGAGGAGAAGCTGCGCCAGGACATGATGGTTGCGGCGGTGCAGGAACCGATCGCTGCGGCCAACATGGTTGCGCGTCCGTCCACCGAGAAATTCCTGGGATTGCTCGAACAGCAACGCGAGGTGGCCGTCGCCGTGGTCAGCGCCGAGCCGTTTGCCAGGGACGCAAAGATCGACGACGCCGAAGTCAAGGCGTTCTACGACAAGAACCAGGCGGCATTCCAGACGCCCGAGCAGGCGAAGATCGAGTACCTGGTGCTGACCCAGGACGTACTGCTTGCGGGCACGAATGTCGACGCCGCGGACGTGAAGAAACAGTACGACGCCAGCATCAAGCAGTACTCGACGGCCGAAGAACGCGCTGCTGCGCATATCCTCATCCCCGTGAAACCGGACGCCCCGGAGGCCGAACGCGCCGCAGCGAGGAAACTCGCCGACGACGTGCTCGCCAAGGCGAAGGCCAATCCCGCAAAATTCGGCGACCTTGCCCGTGAATACTCGAAGGACCCGGGGTCGGCGCAGCAAGGGGGCGATCTCGGCAGCTTCGCGCGCGGCACGATGGAAAAGGCCTTTGAGGACGCGGCGTTTGCCGCGAAGCCCTCCGAAATCGTTGGTCCCGTGCAAACCGATTTCGGGTGGCACGTCATCAAGGTGAACGGCGCCAAGGCGGCCCAGGTGCAGCCGTTCGATGAAGTGAAGGCGCAGATCGAGGCCGAATTGAAACGCCAGCACGCGGCGCAAAAATTCGCCGCATCGGCGGATCAATTCCAGAACCTCGTGTACGAACAGGCAGACGGCCTTGCCGGTGCCGCGAAGGCGCTCAACCTGGTTGTCGAAGTCACGCCGTTCATAACGCGCTCGCAGGCGCAGGGGCTCGCGAAGGGCAACGCCAAGTTCGTGCAGGCCCTGTTCTCGCCGGAATCGATCCAGGGCAAGCGTAATACCGAAGCCATCGAAATCGGACCGAATGCGCTCATCGCTGCGCGCATCCTGGAGTACAAGCCCGGGGCGCCACGGCCGTTCGACGAAATCAAGGATGAAATCCGGCGGCAAATCACGCGCAAGGCCGCCACCGATCTCGCCCAGAATTCCGGTCGCGCGAAGTTGGCCATGCTCATCGAAGGCAAGGGCGACAAGCAGGCGGGCGTCACCTTTGGCAAGCCGGTGCAGATCGGCCGCAACCCGGCCCAGGCCGGCTTTTCGCCGGATGCCATAACCCAGGTTTTTCAGGCCAACCAGGACAAGCTTCCGGCGTTTGTCGGCGCCAGCAACGAGCGCGGCGACTATTCGATTTACAAGGTGCTGGCGGTCACCACGCCGGCGAATACCGACAAGGCCAAGGTCGACGCCGCGTCGGCGCGCCTGTCAGAGCAGTTGGGACGCGAGATGTTGACGGCCTATCTTGCGACGCTCAAGTCGAAGGCCGACGTCAAGATCAACCAGGGCAACCTGGAAAAGAAGTGAGTCGCTGAGACCCCGGGGCAGGATGGCAATGCAAATCGGCGACCCGCGGGTCGCCGATTTGCATTGGTGTCGACCAGGATCCGGTCGCCGTTACCCTTGACGGCAACTGCTCTTGATATACGTCTCCAACGTTTCGCGCCGCCGGCGCCGCTCGGAATCGTCCAGATAGACCGTCTCGCCCTTCTCGTTCACTTTGTAGAGAATGATCTGGTCCGCCGACAATCGGGTGAGTTCGGCGCGGGCGTCCTTGCATACACCGGCGCGCTTTTCCGCGTCCGCACGCTGCTGCCCCAACTTTTTCGCGCTTTCCGCGGCATCGACTTGCTGCTTCCTGCTTTCAGCCTCCCTCCCGGCCAATTCCTTCGCGGCATTCGGGTTCGATGGCGGCAGGGGACCGGCAATCGTGTCGACCTTTATGTTTCCGGGAGGCGGTTGGTCGGAATACACGACATGACCGTTTTCATCGGTCCATTTGTACAGCGCACCCCAAGCCGGCGATGCCACGCAAAGGGCACCCAGGGCGATGGCAAGGGCCACCGGCACGGCGGAATGCCATGCCCGGCCCGGCAAAAGTCCAACGGCGCCTTCGCGCCCGGTGCCGCAAAGGGAGCGATTCATCGCTGCCTCCTAAGGTTACTGATGCTGGCAAGGTAGCGCGGCGTGCCGGCGTACGTCAATGAATCCTTTGGGCGCGACCGACCGGCGGCGCCTCGTTGTTGCATGGGCGGCCGCCGGGGCCGTCGCTTTGGGGAGTCGGTCGACGCGGGTATAATCCATTTTTGCGCATAGGAGAAATCAATGCGTGTTGTCCGGAAAGCGCTGACGTTCGATGACGTCCTCTTGGTTCCCGCGCATTCCCTCGTCGTCCCCCGCGACGTTTCCCTCAAGACCCGACTGACCCGGTCCATATCGCTCAACATCCCGCTTGTTTCGGCGGCGATGGATACGGTGACCGAAGCCCGCCTCGCGATTGCCATTGCCCAGGAGGGCGGGCTCGGGGTCATCCACAAGAACATGACGCTGGGCAAGCAGGCGGCCGAAGTGGCGAAGGTCAAGCGCTTCGAAAGCGGCGTGGTCAAGGACCCGATCACGATCCCGCCCACGATGTCGGTGCGCGAGGTGCTGGCGCTTACGCAGCGTCACCGCATTTCCGGACTGCCGGTGGTCGAAGGCAAGCGGGTGGTCGGCATCGTCACCAACCGCGACCTGCGCTTCGAGACCAACCTCGACCAGCCGGTGGCCGCGATCATGACCAAGCCCGACCGGTTGGTGACGGTTCCCGAAGGCACGGATCTGGAAACCGCGAAGTCCTTGATGCACCAGCATCGCCTCGAGCGCGTGCTCGTCGTCAACGGCGACATGGAATTGCGCGGTCTGATTACAGTGAAGGACATCCTCAAGGCGACCGAGCACCCTCTTGCCTGCAAGGATGACCTGGGGCGTCTGCGCGCAGGCGCTGCGGTGGGAACGGGCGGCGACACCGAGGAACGCGTCGATGCACTGGTCGCCGCAGGCGTGGACGTGCTGGTCGTGGACACGTCGCATGGACACTCGAAGGGCGTGCTGGATCGCATCCAGTGGATCAGGAAAAAATTCCCGAACGTACAGATCATCGGCGGTAATGTGGCCACGGCGGATGGCGCCCGGGCGCTGGCGGATCATGGCGCCGACGCGGTGAAGGTCGGCATCGGCCCCGGTTCGATCTGTACCACGCGCATTGTCGCGGGCGTTGGCGTGCCACAGATTTCGGCCATCCAGTTCACGATCGAAGGCGTGGCCAAGGCCGGGATACCGGCGATTGCCGACGGCGGCATTCGCTACTCCGGTGACATTGCCAAGGCCCTCGCGGCCGGCGCTTCTTGCGTCATGCTGGGTAGTCTTTTAGCGGGTACCGAGGAGGCCCCCGGCGAGATCGAGCTGTACCAGGGGCGCTCGTACAAGAGCTATCGCGGCATGGGATCGCTGGGCGCGATGCAGGAGGGCAGCGCGGATCGCTACTTCCAGGACACGGAAGGCGAGGGCGCGGCTGAAAAGCTGGTGCCCGAAGGGATCGAGGGCCGGGTGCCGTACAAGGGCGTGCTCGCGTCGGTCATTCACCAGTTGATGGGCGGCCTGCGCGCCGCGATGGGTTACTGCGGGTGCGCGACCATCGAGGAATTGTCCACGCGCGCGGAGTTCGTGGAGATCACGTCGGCCGGCATCCGGGAATCGCATGTCCACGACGTGCAGATCGTGAAGGAAGCGCCCAACTACCGGGTGCAGTGACCGTGCGCGACCGGCCGGCCCGCGCCGGCCTTTTCATTTGAACTGCAAAAAAGTGCATTGATGGCCGCTTCGTCCCATTCGAAAATACTGATCCTCGATTTCGGCGCGCAATACACGCAGCTGATCGCGCGCAGGCTGCGCGAGTTGAATGTCTATTGCGAGATCCACCCGTACGATGTGGACGACGCCTTCATTCGCGATTTCGCGCCGCAGGGCATCATCCTGTCGGGCGGGCCGAACAGCGTGACCGAGGGCAATACGCCACGGGCACCGGAATCGGTGTGGACCCGGGGCGTGCCGGTGCTGGGCATCTGCTATGGGATGCATACGATGGCGGCGCAGCTGGGCGGAACCGTCGAGACTGGCAAGGTCCGCGAGTTCGGATACGCGCAGGTGCGCGCGCACGGCCACTCGGCGCTGTTCCGCGACATTCAGGATCACGCCAACCCGGATGGGCATGGCCTCCTCGACGTATGGATGAGCCATGGCGACAAGGTCACTCTCATGCCCGCCGGATTCAAGCAGATCGGTTCGTCGGACGCCTGCGCCATCGCGGCGATGGCGGACGAGTCGCGGCGGTTCTACGCCGTGCAGTTTCATCCCGAGGTGACGCATACCCGGCAGGGAACGGCAATTCTCGCCCGCTTCGCGCACGATGTCTGCGGCTGCGGACACGACTGGAACATGCATGACTACGCGGGGGAAGCGGTCGCCGGCGTGCAGGCGCTGACCGGGGGCGAGGACGTATTGCTCGGGCTCTCCGGCGGCGTGGATTCGTCGGTCGCGGCGGCACTCATCCATCGCGCAATCGGCGATCGCCTCACCTGCGTATTCGTCGACCACGGCCTGTTGCGCCTGAACGAGGCCGAGCAGGTGATGCACACGTTCGCGCAGAACCTCGGCGTGAAAGTGATTCATGTCGACGCAAGTTCGGAATTTCTGACGGCCCTTGCCGGCGTTTCCGACCCGGAGACCAAGCGCAAGATCATCGGCAAGCTCTTCGTCGACGTGTTCCAGCGCGAAGCGGCGAAGCTCTCCAATGTGAAGTGGCTGGCGCAGGGCACGATCTACCCGGACGTGATCGAATCCGCGGGTGCCAAGACCAGGAAGGCGCACACAATCAAGTCGCACCACAATGTGGGCGGCCTGCCCGAATCGCTGCACCTGAAACTGCTCGAGCCGCTGCGCGAGTTGTTCAAGGACGAGGTGCGGGCGCTGGGACTGGAACTGGGATTGCCGCGCGACATGGTTTTCCGGCATCCATTCCCGGGGCCGGGATTGGGCGTGCGCATCCTGGGCGACGTCACGCGCGAGCGGGCCGAGCTGTTGCGGCGCGCCGACTCGATCTTCATCGAGGAAATGCGTGCCGCCCGCGATACCGACGGCGTGTCCTGGTACGACAAGACGGCGCAGGCCTTCGCGGTGTTCCTGCCCGTGCGCTCCGTCGGCGTCATGGGCGATGGCCGCACCTACGAAAATGCCGTCGCGCTGCGCGCGGTGCAGACGACCGATTTCATGACGGCCCATTGGGCACCGTTGCCGCACGAACTGCTCGCGAAAATCAGCAACCGCATCACCAACGAAGTGCGCGGGTTCAACCGCGTCGTCTACGACATTTCGGGCAAGCCGCCCGCGACCATTGAATGGGAGTAAGGTCGCATGCAATTCCTGCGCATTCGGCCATGAACACGACTTCCGCGACCGATCGTTTCGCCGTGCTGTCCGCGCGGACAGGGGTATCGCTCGGTATCCTGCATTCGACGCGCGGCACCGATTTCAACCTGATGCTCGCCGTGGCGGCGCGATCATTCGCGCCGGGCCGAAACTACACCGAGCAGGAGGTCAACGACCTTCTTTGCGGCTGGCTCGCGAGCGAGGGTTCGATGCTCGCCGTCGATCATGTCGAGTTGCGGCGCTGGCTCGTCGATTGCCGCGTCCTTGCTCGCGATGACTATGGCCGCGCCTATGCGTTGGGTACGCCTGCACCGGAAATTGCGGTGTTCGTCGGCCTGCTGTCCGGCGTCGATCTTGCCGCAATCGGAGACGCCGCGCGGTCACGTGACAGTAAGGCACGCGAGGAACGCAAGCGGAAATGGGACGAAGGCAAGTGGAACGAAGGCCGAGGAGCACAATCTTGACCCGTCATAATTTTTCCTCGGGCGCGCCGTGGGAGCCGATCGTCGGCTATTCGCGCGCCGTCCGCATCGGCAACCATATCTATCTGTCCGGCACCACGGCGACGGACGGTGAGGGCAATATCGTCGGCATCGGCGATCCCTACGTGCAGACCCAGCAGGTACTTGCCAACATTGCCTCCGCGCTGAAGCGCGCCGGCGCGACGCTGGCCGATGTCGTTCGCACGCGCATTTTCGT
>JAYTIR010000406.1:0-1903 GCA_043731765.1 Burkholderiales bacterium | reverse complement strand
TGCTGTCGGGACGCACGCATCAGGTTTTCACCGCGGTCGCGGTGGCGTGGAATGACAGGATTGAATTGGCGTTGTCCGAATCGAAGGTGACGATGCGCGCACTGACGAATGAGGAAATTGCGCATTACGTGGGTTTGGAGGAACCCATGGACAAGGCCGGCGGCTATGCAGTGCAGGGGCGCGCGGCCATCTTCATCGAGCGGATCGAGGGCAGCTATTCCGGCGTGATGGGATTGCCGCTGTTCGAAACCGCCAAACTGTTGTCGGGGGCGGGACTGGTGTTGCTATGAGCGAAGAGATTCTGATCAACGTGACGCCGCAGGAAACGCGGGTCGCGGTGCTCGAACAGGGCGTGACGCAGGAGCTGCACATCGAGCGGGCGTCGGCGCGCGGGCTCGTCGGCAACATTTACCTGGGCAAGGTCGGCCGCGTGCTGCCCGGAATGCAGTCGGCGTTCATCGATATCGGACTCGATCGCGCGGCGTTCCTGCACGTTGCCGATATCTGGGAGCATCGCCGCGGTACCGGCAACGGCGGCGGCGGCGACAAGGAAGCGCGCCATGAGCAACGGCCGATCGAAAAAATCCTGTACGAGGGCCAGACGCTGCTGGTCCAGGTCATCAAGGACCCGATCAGCACCAAGGGTGCGCGGCTGTCGACACAGGTCAGTCTTGCGGGCCGACTGCTCGTTTTTCTGCCGCAGGATTCGCACATCGGCATTTCGCAGCGGATCGAAGATGAAGCCGGCCGCGTGCTGCTACGGGAGCGCTTGCAGCAATTGCTGCCTGCAGGCTGGCAGGGTGGGTTCATCATCCGGACCAGCGCCGAAACCGCGACGGAGCGCGAACTGCAGTCCGACGTCGAATACCTGACCAAGTTGTGGCGCGACATCGTCGAGCGCTCGCGCACCGCGCCGCAGCAGACGCTGATTTACCAGGACCTCGACCTGTCGCTGCGCGTGCTGCGCGATTTTGTCCACGAAGACACTTCGCGCATCCTCGTCGATTCGCGGGAGACGTTCGTGCGAATGCGCGAATTCGCCGAGTCGTACACGAAGAACATCCTCGAACGCACCTATCACTACACCGGCGAGCGTCCGTTATTCGATTTGCATGGCGTCGAGGACGAAATCGAAAAAGCGCTGGGCCGGCGAGTGGACCTGAAGTCCGGCGGTTATCTGATTTTCGACCAGACCGAAGCGATGACGACAATAGACGTCAATACCGGCGCCTACGTCGGCGGGCGCAGCTTCGACGACACGATTTTCAAGACCAATCTCGAAGCCGCGCACGTGATTGCGCGCCAGCTCCGCCTGCGCAACCTCGGCGGCATCATCATCATCGATTTCATCGACATGGAGAGCGTGGAGCATCGCGACACGGTGCTGGCCGAACTGAAAAAGGCGCTGGAAAAGGACCGGCAGCGGCTGACCGTCAACGGTTTCACGCAGCTTGGACTGGTCGAGATGACGCGGAAGCGGACGCGCGAATCGCTGGCCCACGTGTTGTGCGAACAGTGTCCGACGTGCGCCGGGCGCGGCGAACTGAAAACGCCGCGGACGATTTGTTATAATATCCTCCGCGAGATCATGCGTGAATCAAAGCAGTTCAATCCTCGCGAGTTCCGGATACTCGCCTCACAAGCCGTCATCGACATGTTTCTCGACGAAGAGTCACAGAATCTGGCGCAGCTTTCCGACTTCGTCGGCAAGCCGGTGTTCCTGCAGGTCGAGTCGGTATACAACCAGGAACAATACGATATCGTGCTGATTTAAGCGGATTCCGCGGCGTACGCGCGAACTAGTTCAGCAATTTCAAAGAGGCAATGGCCGAATTCGGAAAGTCGGCAGCCGGCTCGAATCAAAAATCAGCAGGTAAAGGGTAGAACCATGCAGTGCAAGCAA
>JAYTIR010000405.1:0-1921 GCA_043731765.1 Burkholderiales bacterium | reverse complement strand
TTGCCGGAGCGGTGTCGATGCGCGAAGTTATAGCTGGATCCGTCGAATCTCATCGGGCAGTCCTATGTGCGAATGGTCGAGCAACTCTCGCGGACAGTATAGATAATAGCGTCCATGACGATGCTGCAAGCCGATGTGCGGGCGCAAGGAGAGGCCGGATGAACCTAAAGGAATGGATAGGCGGATCGGAGACCGTGACGGACATCGCCACCGCGACGCCGTACGCGGCGATGTCGGCGATGCTGGACCGGACGCCCCAGCGCCCGCCTGCCGGGACCCCGCTGCCAGCGCTATGGCATTGGCTCTACTTCCTGCCGCTCCATCGGCAATCCGAGATCGGTCCCGACGGGCACGCGAAACGCGGCGGGTTCCTGCCGCCGGTGCCGATGCCGCGGCGGATGTGGGCCGGCAGCCAGTTCGCGTTTCACCAGCCGTTGCGCATCGGCGACACGATGTCGCGCGTCTCGACGATCGCCGATGTTGCTGAAAAGGACGGCCGGACCGGCCCGCTGGTCTTCGTCAAGGTCCGCCACGAAATCCGCCGGCAGGGAGTCGATGAAATCGCGCTCACCGAGTTTCACGACATAGTCTATCGAGAAGCGCCCGGGCCCGGCGACGTGGGGCCGCCGCCGAAGCAGGCGCCGACGGCTTCCACCTGGGAAAAGCAATGGATCCCCGACGCCGTACTGCTGTTCCAGTACTCGGCGCTGACCTTCAACGGCCACCGGATCCACTATGACCGCCGCTACGTGACCGAGATCGAGGGCTATCCGGGCCTGATCGTGCACGGGCCGCTGATCGCCACGCTGCTGCTCGACCTTCTGCGCCATGAGTTGCCCGACGCCGATCTCGCCAGCTACGAGTTCCGCGCCGTGCGGCCCACATTCGACATCAATCATTTCTTCGTGTGCGGCGAGCCGCAGCCGGACGGCAAGACCTTCCGGCTGTGGGCAAGGGATCACGACGGCCTGCTTGCAATGGATGCGACTGCGGTGATCTGGTGAGGGCCGCACGATGAGATCTCTGGAAGGCATCACCGTCGTCACGCTCACGGCCGTCGTTCCCCGATTCACCGCACGCCAACGCAGGAGTCTCCACTCATGGCCGCAACCATCATCGACTCGCGCATCTTCGGCGACATCTTCAGCACCTCCGCGATGCGTGAAATCTGGTCCGACGAAAACCGGACGGCGAAATACATCGAGATCGAAAAGGCGCTGGCCATCGTCCAGGGCCGGCTGGGAATCATCCCGGCTGAGGCCGCCGAGGAGATTGTGCGCAACTGCGTTCCTTCAAAGTTCGACCTGGACCAGCTCCGCGCCCAGACCGAACGGATCGGCTACCCGATCCTCGGCGTGGTGTCGCAGCTCAACGCGCTGTGCCGCGACAGGCTGGGCGAGTATTGCCATTGGGGCGCGACGACGCAGGACATTACCGACACGGCGACGGTGATGCAGATCCGCGAAGGACTGGCGCTGATCGAGGCCGATCTAAAGGCAATCTCCGTTGCCTTGGCGAGTCTTGCGCGGCGCTACCGTGACACCCCGGTCGCCGGCCGCAGCAATCTGCAGCAGGCGATTCCCGTCACGTTCGGCTTCAAGATGGCGACCATTCTTGCCGCGGTCGAACGCCATCGCGAGCGTCTTGCGCAATTGAAGCCGCGGGTGCTGGTCGGCGAGTTCGGCGGCGCGTGCGGCACGCTGGGGTCGATCGAACAAGGCGCGATGGAAACGCACGAGGGCCTGATGGCCGAACTCGGGCTCGGCGTTCCCGCAATCGCGTGGCATACGGTGCGCGATACGATCGCCGAAGTCGGTGCGTTTCTCGGCCTGGTCGGCGGCACGCTGGGCAAGATCTCGATGGACGTCAAGCTGATGATGCAGACCGAGGTCGGCGAAGTGTACGAACCGTTCGCGCACGG
>JAYTIR010000404.1:0-5990 GCA_043731765.1 Burkholderiales bacterium | reverse complement strand
CGCGACCCCGGAGCGCCGTAGGTGACGAGCTCTTCCATCGAATAGATGCCGTACTCGTACAGCGCCGCGTAAGTGACGATAGCATCGTGGCCGTTGGATAGCACGTACCGGTCGTGATATTCGCCGGCGCCGTCCTGGCGCATCTCGGAGAAGTACACGCAGGCCCCCAGATCAGCCAGAGCGATCCCCTGTCCCGCGTAGCCGCCGCGCGCCCTGCACATGCGCAGCACGGTCCTGCGGATCGAACGGGCACGCGCCTCGAGTTCGGCAACATTGATCTCGGGGCGTTTCATTGCAAGCCGCCTGCCTCGTCAGCCAGTTGCGCGCCGCTCAGCCCGAGCTGTCCGCGGATGTATTTCATGTCGCCGTTGACGCCCCAGCGATCCTGGATGCCGGCGCGGTGCAGGCGCGTCCGCACGCCTGTCGTCGCAATCAGCTCCGCAACGAGCGAACCCAGCCCGCCGATGACGTTGTGGTTCTCGATGGTCAGCACACTCTTGTGACGCATGCAGAAATTCAGGATGTCCTGCGTGGGTGCGGGCTTGAGCGTCGGAACGTGCAGCATCGAATGCGCGGTTCCCCGCTCCTGCAGCACATCCGACGCCTCGATCGCCCAATGCGTGGCGAAGCCGGTGGAGATGATCCCGATGCCGCCGTCCTGTCGCAGCACTCGAGCCCGCCCGATCTCGAATTTGGTGGGGGACTCGAACAGCGTCGTGATGTCGCCGCGCAGCCCGCGCATATAGACGAGCCCCGGATAGTAGATGGCAGCCCTCACCGCGGCGGCGAATTCCGCAGGGTCCGCCGGGTCGATCACGCATACACCCGGCACGGCCCGCATCATGGCGAGATCGTCCGTCGCCTGATGATGGATGCGCGCCGCACTGTTGATGCCGGGCGCGAATCCGATCACGATGCCGCGGCTCGGGCCCGTGCCCATGCTGATCACCATCTGGTCGAAGGCACGCCGGGTCGCGTAACACGCGAAGGTGGTGGCGATCGGAAGAAACCCCGTCTTCGCGAGCCCGCCTGCGACACACATGAGGTTCTGTTCGGCCATGCCCACATCCAGAAACTGGCGCGGGCGTTCCTTCGGCAGCCGAAACAGATCGGTGTAGGCGGCGAGGTCGGCAGTCATGAAAATGACGTTCGGGTTCTCGTCGCATATCTCGATTGAGGCGGCGTCGAACGGCGCCTTCAGGACCTGCCGGTCCTGAGGCTCGAGCACGACATGGGATAGTTCATCCATCCGGATCGCTCCTTGAATCTGACATGGGTCGACGACTCGCTTCGGGCAACGACGGATTCCGCAATGGAAGGTCGCGCCTCGGGCACTGATCTGCGACGATCGAGCCCGCCGTGCCTGAACCATAGCCAGCCATTCCATTTGTAAATAGCAAGCACGTTACATTCTTGGCGCGCGATGAGCTGCCTGCAGACGCGCGGCGCGGCGGCCGCAAAGCGCGGCGACGACGGGGAGCTTCGTGTTTCTCGAGAAGGAAATGCCCGGGATGTGCACACAGCGGGCAGTTGAAGCGTTCTACTTGTTTTTCTTCGTTCCGATGGACGTCGTTTCATGCACCGGCGTCGGATTCAGTGATGCATTCAGTGCCCTGCCGTCGTCATCACGGCGTCACCGCTGACCAGCGCGCTCCAGTCCAGATCGAAGCCCTTGCTCGCTCGACCCATCCTGCGGCTCAGCGATCTACGTTCAATTCCCGAGTGAGCGTCTCGACGTCGCCGACCGGCGGCAGGCACTGCGGTCCCCGGCATTCCCATGCCTGCGGGACCGTGCTGCGCGGTTTGACCAAGGCAGCCGGAAGTCCTCGCGTGTCTGCGGGCAGCAGCAGCGCCACCAAGCCCGGCCGGCGCCGCGCGACAACACGCGACGACCACTCGGCCAGCGTCAACGCGGCGTCCGCAGGACCGTCGAGGATCACCAGCGGCGTCGGCGCAAGCCACTCATCGCCGAGACCAGCGTGCCGTATCCGTTCGGGACGCGCTCGACATCGCCGGCGAACAAAGCCATCGTCCGCTCCGCGGCACACAGGTAGCGCGGCTCGCCGATGAGATGCCCCAGACGTTGCAGGTACAGCGCCGCGGTGCCATTGCCCGAGGCCGTCGATCCGTCGTGGCCCGGCTTGGGTCGCAGAACCAGCGCTTCGTGATCGTGGCTGGTGAAGAAAAATCCACCGGCGGCCCGGTCTTCGAACTGATCGAGCAGCAGGTCCGTGATCGCGCATGCCCATTGCAGATCGACAGCGTCGAGCGAACCGCGCTGCATCGCTTCGAGCAGCGCGCCCAGCGGGCGGCTTGACCGTGATCGGCGCGGAACTGGTCGCGAAGTCCGCCGCTGATGGCTACACGCTTTATGTCATGCCCGGCACCCATGTCTTGCTTCCATATCTGGTGCAGAAAGTGCCGTTCAACACGATGGACGACTTCACGCCCATGGCGATGATCGGATCGTTTGAATATTTCTTTGTATCGCATCCGGGTCAGCCCTTTGCGTCGCTCAAAGGCATGATCGAGTACGCCCGGACGAATCCCGGCAAACTTTCCGTCGCCGTCTCTGACGTGGTCAGCGGCGGGAATCAAACCGGAGTGAGCGATCTTGATCCGAAGCCGCGGGTTACGCTCGTCACGGGCGCGGCGCGCGGGCTTGGCCTCGCCATCGCTGAGCGGCTAGGCGCGGAGGGTCATCGGCTGATTCTATGTGACGCCGATGTCGACGCCGTACAACGCACCGCGGCGCAACTTCGTTCGCGCGGCCTGGAATGCGATGCGATCGGTCTCGATGTCTCGCACGCCGAGGCAGTCACCTCCGCCTTCGCTCAGGTTCATGCGCTCCACGGACGGCTCGACATCCTCATCAACAATGCCGGCGTCCAGGGATTGCTCGAGGGTCGGCGTCCAAGGGTGGAGGAGATGCCGGTCGACCTGTGGCAACGGACGCTCGATGTCAATCTCACGGGAGCGTTCCTCATGTGTCGTGGGTCGATCCCGCTGATGAAGGCGGGCCGGTGGGGCCGGATCGTCAATATCGCTTCGCGCGCCGCTCGAATGCGCACTGGCATCGGCAATGCCGACTACGCTGCGTCGAAGGCCGGTCTCCTGGGCTTTTCACGCGTGCTCGCGGGCGAGGTGGGCGGCGACGGCATCACGGTGAACTGTATCGCCCCCTCCCGCATCGAAACGGAAATGACGCGGACCGCGGAGAACAGCGGTGCGCTGGTCGCGGCAAATATCCGGGACACCGTTGTCGGACGCTTGTGCGAAACAAATGACGTCGCCGCCAGCGTCGCATTCCTTTGTTCTGATGAGGCATCGTTCGTCACGCGCGCAATTCTGGACGTCAACGGCGGAAGCTTCATGGCATGAGGACAACGATTCAATGAGAGACGGGCTGGAAGTGATCGATTTCCGCGCGCGGCCGCCGACGCCGCCGGCGTGGACAAGATGGTGGTCGTCAATCGCATGGTTCCCGCCGTTAAGGGGTCACCGCCCTGCGACATCCCCAACGAGCATGTCGCCGAACTGGTGCGCGCATATCCTGATCGCCTGGTCGGGATCGCCGGAATCGATGTCGGCAGCGGCTTCGGCGATCCCGTCGAATTGACCCGGCACGCAATCACGAAGCTGGGCATGCACGGGATTCACATATCGCCGGGTCGCAGCGCGCTCTGCAGCCATCCCGGCGACCGCCGTCTTTATCCGCTGTACGAAATGTGCGCTTCGCTCGAGGTGCCGGTCATGATAATGACTGGCCCGCACTCCGGCGAAAGCCTGGCCGACACCAATCCGATTCACATACAGAAGGCAGCCACCGATTTTCCCTCCGTGAATTTCATCGCCGGCCATGCGTGCTCGCCCTATTTGAGGGAGCTTATCGCCGTGGCCTACCGGCATCAGAACGTCTATATCGCCCCGGATTCCTATCTCTTTCTGCCGGGCGGCGACGAACTGGTGACGGCCGTGAACGGCTTTCTCGCCGATCAATACATATACTCATCTTCCTATCCCGTCGGGGAGGTGGATACGGCGCTCGAACGGTTCCTGGCAATGCCGTTTGCCAAGAGCACACTCCCGAGCATCCTCGCTGGCAACGCACGAAGGGTTCTGGGACTCGGCAGCACCCAGCCATCCGATAGAGGAAAGAGTGTATTGCCATGAGGGCCGTGCGCGAGGCGCTGCGGCGGTTTGCCACCGGGACCTACTCAAGCCTCGGATAGACCCCGGCGGTCAGTGACCGGCGCCAAGATACAATTTCGCCATCCGATCGTCAGCCAGCAGACCGGCGGCTGGACCGCTCAGCACTACGCGGCCCTGATCGAGGATGCAGCCGCGGCCGCTGATGGCGAGCGCCTGGCGGGCGCGCTGCTCGACCATCAGCACGGCGACGCCCTGTGCCGGCAACTGGATCACCAGATCGAATACCTGCTGGACCAACGAAGGCGCCAGCGCCGCGGTCGGCTCGTCGAGCACGACCAATGTCGGCTGCGTCAACAGTGCGCGTGCAAATGCAAGCATCTGCCGCTCACCGCCCGATAACGTCGCCGCGCGCTGCCGTAGCCGCGGCTTCAATGCGGGGAATGCGTCCAGCTGCGCGGCGATGCGCGCCGTCGCGTCGCGGACGTTGGGCACAACTTTCAGGTTCTCCTCCACCGTCAACGACGGAAATACATTGGCGACCTGCGGAACATACGCCAGGCCGGCAGCGATCCGATCCTCGACCGGCAGTCCGGTCACATCGCGACCGGCAAACTCGATTCGGCCGGACATCCTTGTCAACAATCCGATGACGGCTTTGGCCAGCGTCGACTTCCCCGCGCCGTTGGTGCCGGCGATGGTGACGATCTCGCGCTCGCCGACGTTCAGTGTCACACCGTGCAGGATGTCATTACTGCCGTAACCGCCGCGCACGTCATGGACCTCGAGCAGCATCAGATCACGCCACCCATGTACGCCTCGAGCACGCGCGGTTCCGCGAGCACGGCGGCAGGGTCGCCGTCGGCAATGACCCGGCCCTGATCCATCACATACAGGTGCTCCACCAGCGCCTTCAATGCCTCGAGATGATGCTCGATGATCACAAATGCGATGCCGTGCGCGCCGTTGAGTTCGCGGATCCGGTTCGAGATTTCCTCGACCAGCACCGGATTGACGCCGGCGAATGGTTCGTCGAGCAGAATACATTTGGGTTCCGTCATCAGCATCCGGCCGAGCTCGAGCAGTTTTTTCTGACCGCCCGATAGCGTGCCCGCCGCGGTGTCGGCTACCTGCTTGAGGTTCAGGAATTCGATCCAGCCGTCAGCGCGCTCGCGCAGCGTTTTTTCCTCGCGCTGCACTCTGCCCCAGCCGATGAAGACCGAGCGCAGCGTTTCGCCATAGTCGCGCCGTGCCGCGACCAGAAAATTTTCGCGCACGGACAGATGAGCGAACTCGCGTGGGACCTGGAATGTGCGGCCAAGCCCCAGCCGCGCGCGGCGCATCGGCGGCAACCCGGTAATTTCCGCATCGGCAAAACGCACGTGACCGCCGTCGGCGTCCAACTGGCCGCTGACGACGGCAAACAGCGTGCTCTTGCCCGCGCCGTTGGTGCCGACGATGCCGGTCAGTCCGCGTTCCGGTACGGCAAACGAAACGTCGTCGAGCACTTTGAAGCCGTCGAAGCTTTTGTGCACACCGAGAGCGGAGAGGAGCACGGTCATTTGCGCGTACCCATCATTCCCTGCGGGCGATAAATGGTGAACAGGATCAGAGCCAGTCCGACCAGCGCGAGCCGCACGCTCGCCATTTGCACTTCCGAGACACCGGGAATCCAGTCGCGCGCAAACCGTGATCCCTCGAGAAACACCATCAGGATCAGGCTGCCGGCCACGGCGCCGGTGGTGCGGCCGGTGCCGCCGATGATCATCGCAATCCACACATAGAACGTTACCAGCGGCAGGAACTGGTCCGGCGAAAGGTAGGTGATGAAGTGCGCATAG
>JAYTIR010000403.1:0-1628 GCA_043731765.1 Burkholderiales bacterium | reverse complement strand
GCAATGAAGCTTGGATCGTTGCCCCCCAGAACGAACTTGATTGCCACGAGCCGCAGCAGAGAAACGTCGCGCGCCTTCACGACACGGCCCATTCCGCCTCGACCGAGTTCCTGGAGGATCTCGTAACGGCCGAGCAAAACCTGATCCATCTAGACAGCCTCGTCAGTCAGCCACTGCGTGAGCACGCGCCCAAACGGCCGCCCAACTTCGTCGAGCAGTCCGCGACGGCGCATCGCGATGGCGCCGGGCTTGGGCATGCCGGCGGCTTCGAGCAGCAGCTTTTGTTCCTTCTCGGTCAGCGTGCCCCACAGTTCCCGCAAGCGGGCCGCCGCCTCGGTCTGAAAATCCTCGATCGCCTCCGCCTCCCTCTGCCCGAAGTCGCGCGCGTCCAGCAGCTTTCGAGCCATCAGTTGAATGAAGAACGGATGCCGGCCCGCCCACTCGCGGATCGACCGCCGCGCCTGCACGGGAAGTCCGGCGCCGGCGGCTTCGATCAGACAATCCGCTGCCTCCGGCTCGAGCAATCCCACCCAGTGAAGTTCCAGACGATTCTGAAAGGGAGAGGCGCGTTTGTTGGCGTCCATGAACACGCGATCAAGTTCGCGCCGGCTCGACACGCCGAGGCACAGATCGTCGAGCATCCCGCGCAGGCGCTCAAAGAAGCGATACTCGAAGCGCCGCACCAGCACGTCGCATTCGTCCACCAGCAGGAGCGGCAGCAGACCGGGACGCCGCGCCTGCCGCGCCCACGACGCAAGCCCGTCCGCCGCGGCATCGGGATCGCCTTTCGGCGCAACGCCGGTCACCGCTTTCACGAACTCCGCCGGCGAGGCGCCCTCATGAGATTCCCCGTTGAGCAAACGTACCGGACGGCCGCTCTTCTGGATGGATTCGAAGCAGGTGGCCAGGATCGACGACTTCCCGATTCTCCAGTCGCCGACGAGCGACACACTCTGCCCCTTTTCCCACGCTACCCGCAGCTTCTTCAGCAACACGTCTCTTCCGACAAACGCCGGCGGTACGACGGGCTTCCAAGGGTTGACCGGTATCGCCGCGTCACCCGCCGCGGCGGCCATCGCGAAGGGCGCGGCGAGCTGCCACTTCAGCCGCCCGTTCTTCACGCCCCGGTAGAGCCCGTTGTCGTCATGCCAGTGCCCGCCGCGAGCCGACCAGCCCCGGAAACGCACCTCAGCTTCGCTGGGATGTCTCTCCCGGTCGAGCGTGATCACGTGACAAGCGTTCGGCCACTGATCGCCGCGCCCACCTTCGTATAGGCAACCGGCGGCCAGTTGCGGCACGCTGCGGTCCGGGTCGCTCCAGGTCTCGAGTTCTTCATCGTGCAAGTGCCCGCGGAGTACGACGTCCACGTGGCGCTTGAGTAGACGCCGGCACTGCGCGCCGTCGGCCATTTGATCTAACGGATGATGCATCAGCAGCAGCCGGAAACCGGGCAGCGGATCGCCATTCGCGCCGGTGGCGATGCGCATCAGTTGCTCGTCGAGGATCCACAGCTTGCCCGAGTCGTTGCCGTCGCCGCACAGCCACGCGGTGTTAAGCCCGAGGATGTGGATCGGATATCCGGCCTCGGGCAGTTCGAGTGTCGCGCGGTAGCCAAGGGTGTTTTCGGT
>JAYTIR010000402.1:0-4007 GCA_043731765.1 Burkholderiales bacterium | reverse complement strand
CCGATGGTTTCCGACCGCGCCGAAGCGTGCCTCAACCGGACATGGCGGCCTGCATTGTCGGTCATCGGCGCCGACGGCCTTCCCCCGATTGCCAACGCGGGCAACGTATTGCGCCCGAAGACTTCGCTGCAACTGTCACTGCGTCTGCCGCCGACTATCGACGGGGCCGAGGCCAACCGCGTGCTCAAGCGTTTGCTGGAAGCGGATCCGCCACACGGCGCTACGGTGCATTTTGACGGTGAATCCGCTGCGACCGGCTGGAACGCGCAGGCGACCGCGCCCTGGTTATCGCGCGCGCTCGAGCACGCGTCGACGAGTTTCTACGGCATGCCCGCGGGGGCGATGGGCGAGGGCGGCACGATTCCGTTCATGGCCATGCTGGGCAAGCATTTCCCGGAGGCACAATTTCTCATCACCGGTGTCCTGGGTCCCAAGTCGAACGCGCACGGTCCCAACGAGTTCCTGCATATTCCCTACGCGAAAAAGCTGACCGCGTGCGTGGCCACGGTCCTGGCAGCGCATGCCGCAAGAGCGCCGGCCTAGGAGGCTGTCGACGGAATAGGCAGCAGCGGCAACGTCCCGGCCTTGTGACGGCGGAGCAGGAGCTTCGCGATATCGATGTCGAACGCGGGATGCGGCGGCGCTTCGATGATGCGCGCGAGCTCGCCCTCGTCCCGCGCGGTGCCGAGCCAGAACCAGTCGCGCAACACGTGCACATCGACGCGCTCGCTGCTGGCAGAACGCTCGCGCAGCGCCGCCATTCCAGAGTACGGCCAGGCCGGGATCGCGTGCGGCGCCAATGAGGCGGCAAGCCGCATGGCGTGTTCCTCAGGGGACTCCGCGCCGACGCAGGCACCCGCACAGCGCCTGAGCTGTCGTGCAAAGCACGGCCCCGGCCGTCGTTCCAAACCAAGGGCAGTCCAGCACAGCGCGTGTTCCGACGCGAGCGAACGCAGGGTCTCGCGCGCCTGACGCTTGGATGAAAAGGGACCGTAACGCCCGGCCAGCGCTCCTGGCTCGATCGTTGCGGCCGGGAGGTAGGCAGGGGGTCCGGGCGTGGCAGGCAGTTCGAGGACGCCGGACTCGGTCTTCCTGCGCAACGCGTGGTTGTGCGCGGGCAGAAGCGTCTTGACCAACCGCGACTCACGCAGCAACGCACCGATTTCCCCCGCGGTTTCCTCGTATTCGATGCGCCGGATTTCCTGCGAGAGCCGCAGGTCGGTCTCGCGCTGCCAGTCGCCGCAAAAATGCGCCGCCACGCGATCGCGCAGGTTGATGCTCTTGCCGACATAGAGCGGCAACGGGTTTTCGCCGTAGAAGAGATAGACGCCGGGCGCTTCAGGCAACGCGTCCAGCGCGTCCGCAGGCAATTGTGGCGGCATGCTCGGGATCCTGAGGATGCGCTTGACCACGGCCGCAATGATGTCCGCGGGCACTTCGCGATACACGGCCTGGACGAAGGCCCAGATCGCGCGGGCGTCGCCGAGCGCACGATGCCTGTCCGTCACGGAAAGTGCATGACGCGCCACGATGGCATCGAGACCATGTCCCTCTGCTTCCGGAAACAGACGGCGCGAAAGTTTCACCGTGCACAGCGCGCGCGCCGAAAACGGCCGGCCGATTCGCGCAAATTCGTGTTTGAGGAACCCGTGATCGAAGCGCGCGTTGTGGGCCACGAAAACACAACCGTCGATCCGGGCCTCAATGGCGGAGGCGATGGTCGCGAAGGGCGGAGCGTCCGAAACCATAGCGTCGGTGATGCCGGTGAGTGCCTGGATCATCGCTGGAATGGGCTCGCCGGGATTGACCAGCGCGCTCCATTCGCTCACCCGAGGCGCTCCGCCGTCGGGATCCGCGTCGACCCGGACGATCCCGACCTCGGTCACTCTGTCGACGGCGGCACGCATGCCGGTGGTCTCGAGATCCACGAAAGCCACGGAAGGGGCAAAGAGCTGCATGGGGCCGGTAGGGGCAAACTTAGGGGCAAATTAGGGGGAAATAAGTGGAAAATGTCGGTCAGGGGGGTTGACTTCCAGAACGTTCGTTCGCTATTCTTACCACATGTCGAACGATCGTTCCTACCTTACCTCGCTGCAGGATTACTACGCCCGCTATCGCGCGTTGCCATCCTACTCGTCGATCGGCGGCCTGCTGGGGCTGAAATCCAAGTCCTCGGTGGCAGCGCTCGTGGCGCGCCTCAAGCTCGCGGGGTTCCTCGATTCGACGCCCGACCGCCGATTGGCGCCCACCAAGCGTTTCTTCGCGCGGCCGCTGGCGGAATCGCCGGTGCGCGCAGGCATGCCCGAAGCCGTCGACGATGCCGATGCCGACGCCCTGACGATCGACGACTACCTGATCGAGCATCCATCGCAGACGGTGCTCATCCGCGTAAAGGGCGACTCGATGATGGACGCCGGCATTTTCGATGGCGACCTGGTCGTCGTGGAAAAACGTCCGGCCGCGCAAAAAGGCGACATCGTCGTCGCGATCGTGGACAACCAGTTCACGTTGAAGCGGCTCGAACAGGAGCAGGGACGCTTCGTATTGAAGGCCGAAAACAAGGCCTATCCGGTCATCCGTCCAGAAGGCTCGCTGGAAATCTTCGGCGTGATGGTTGGGCTGGTGCGCAAACTTTAGAACCCACCCCAAATAGGGCGGTGCGCTTCAGTCTTCGAGCAATCGGGACCGATCGGGCGCCGCGTCACGCACGCTCGACCTCGACCAGGCAGTCGTAGAAGGTCGCTGCGCGGCCCATGTCGGTGAGCGCCTGCGAAGTGACGGCGTTGGCATTGCATCCATCGGGGGCGAGTTTCTGCCACCAGATCGACGGCGCCACGGCAACGCCCGGACGCGCGCGGTCGGTGACACGAAGCGTGGCCATGAAACTGCCGCGGTCGTTGCGGATCCGCACCACTTCTCCTTCCCGCAGCTGACGCGCGGCCGCATCGACCGGATTGAGATCGAGCTTCGGCGTTTTTTCTTCGGCCACGAACGCCGGGAGATTGGCGAACGACGAATTGAGGAAGTTGCGCGCGGGCGGAGAAATGAAGGCCAGCGGATAGCGTTGCGCAAGGACTGGATTGGTCGCCGCCGATTCGCGCGGCGGAATGTAGTCGGGGAGAGGGTCCTCGCCCAGCGCTTGCTGCGTCGCGCTCCAGAACTCGCATTTGCCCGACGGCGTGGGGAAATTGCCTTGCGCAAACGGCGCGTACGATTGCGGCACGGCCAACCGGCGCCAGCCGTCGCGCTTCAACGCATCCCAGTCAAAACCCGCGGCGCGTGGATCCGCACGTCGCCACGCCTGCCGCGCCAGATCGTCGTCGCCGTCGCGGAAGCAGGGCTCGGTGAACCCCATGTGCGCGGCGAGACGCCGGAAGACCTCGGTGTTGGGCAGCGCCTCACCCAGCGGCGCAATCGCCGGATTGTTGGCCAGCGCATACAAGTGCCCGTACGAACTGTGCACATCGGTCTGTTCGAGTTGCGTGGTCGCGGGCAGCAGGATATCGGCGAAGTCGGCCGTGTCGGTCTGGAATATTTCGTGGACGACGACGAAGAGGTCATCGCGGCCAAAGCCCTTGCGCACCTTCGAGGATTCCGGTGCCACCGCGACCGGGTTCGAGTTGTAGACGTAGATCGCGCGGACGGGCGGGTCGTTGGCGTCGAGCAGCGCGTCGCCGATGGCCGACATGTTGATCGTGCGCGGCGTGCCGCGGATCAGGTCGGGCCGCTCCAGTGCTGCCTGATCGATCGGAAAGTTGCCCGAGGACGAGAGCAGCGCCCCGCCAGCGGGATGGCGCCACGCACCGATAAAAGCCGGCAGGCACGCAATGGCGCGTACCGCATTGCCGCCGCCGTGAACGCGCTGCATGCCGTAGTTCACACGAATGGCGGCCGGCTTGGTCGTTCCGTAATCTCGCGCCAGCCCGACCACCTGCTCGACCGAAATGCCACAAGTCTGTGCAACGCGCGCCGGCGTCCATTGCGCCGCTCGCGCCGCCAATGCCGGA
>JAYTIR010000401.1:0-1560 GCA_043731765.1 Burkholderiales bacterium | reverse complement strand
CGACCTGCTGCGGGACCGGCTGGTGCGCTTCACGCCGGGGGAAGAAAGGCGCGCTGCCAGCGAGGACAGCGAATTGATCGAAGGCCTCGCCAATCCGCGACTCGACGTGCTGTTTCCGCAAGAGATGTCCGCCGTGCGCCACGATGTCGACTTGATCCGCAACGCAAGTACGCCATTCGATCTCGACGAATTCCTGGCCGGCCGGCAGACGCCGGTGTTCTTCGGCTCCGGGATCAACAATTTCGGCGTGCAGGAAATCCTCCAGGCGCTCGTGGACTGGGCGCCGCCGCCGCAGCCGCGCGATGGCGGCGAACGCATCGTCCACCCGGCGGAAGCGCCGTTCACAGGATTCGTGTTCAAGATCCAGGCGAACATGGATCCGAAACACCGCGATCGAATCGCGTTTTTCCGCGTGTGCTCCGGCCGCTACACGCCGGGCATGAAAGTGCAGCACCAGCGGATCGGGCGCGAAATGAAGCTCGGCAACGTGATGACATTCATGGCCAACGAGCGCGTGGCAAGCCAGGACGCGGTGGCCGGCGACATCATCGGCATCCACAATCACGGGCAATTGCAGATCGGCGACACGCTCACCGAAGGCGAGGCACTCGGCTTCAAGGGCATTCCTTATTTCGCCCCGGAGATGTTCCGCGTCGCGCGCCCGCGCGATCCATTCAAGGCGAAGCAGTTGCAGAAAGGCCTGCAGCAACTCGGTGAAGAGGGCGCGATCCAGGTGTTCGAAACGGTGTCGAGCAAGACTTTACTGCTCGGCGCGGTGGGGCAACTGCAATTCGAAGTGGTCGCGGCGCGCCTGGCGAGCGAATACAAGGTGGACGCGATCTACGACGATGCGGGCATTGCGACCGCGCGCTGGCTCACCTATCCCGACCAAGCCACGCGCCGCAATTTCGAGCGCGACCGCGCCGCGTCGCTGGCGACGGACGTCGATGATAATCCGGTGTATCTGGCCACCAACAGGTTCAACCTGCAGGCGGCAATGGAGCGCTGGCCGAAGGTGGGTTTTCACACCACGCGCGAACACGGGCAGCGGCTCGCTCACGCGTAGTCGAACGCCGAAGACCCGCCGTGGCCACGGACAGCGCCGCCAGCGTAGAAATCGCCGCGCGTTTCGATCTGGCGAAGCTCCCGCCGGCATTTTTCGCCAATCCCTATCCCTTCTACCGCGCGCTGCGCGAGCACGCGCCAGTCAAGCCTATGCCGGACGGTTCGTGGTTCCTTACTCGCTTCGACGACATCCTGTCCGTCTATCGCGACCCGAAGGCATTCAGTTCGGACAAGAAAAAGGAATTCGGCCCGAAATACGGCGCCTCACCATTGCTCGAGCACCACACGACCAGCCTGGTGTTCAACGATCCGCCACTGCATACACGCGTGCGGCGCCTCATCCTGGGCGCGCTTTCGCAGCGCCACATCGCGGCGATGGAGCCCGGACTTGTCGCGTTGGTCGACGGACTGCTCGAATCGATGGCGCAAAAAGGCGACGTCGATCTCATCGAGGATTTCGCGGCGTCGATTCCAATCGAGATCATCGGCAACCTC
>JAYTIR010000400.1:0-4214 GCA_043731765.1 Burkholderiales bacterium | reverse complement strand
TCGTGTTGATGATGGGATGCGACAAGACCACGCCGGCGCTGCTGATGGGCGCGGCATCGGTCGACCTGCCGACCATCGGAATTTCCGGCGGCCCGATGCTGAACGGGAAATTCCGCGGCGAAGACATCGGCTCCGGCACGCACGTGTGGAAATTCACGGAAATGCTGAAGACCGGTGAAATGAAGATGGCCGACCTCGAGGAGGCGGAATCGTGCATGTCGCGCTCCGCGGGACACTGCATGACGATGGGCACCGCGTCGACGATGGCGTCGATGGTGGAGGCGCTCGGCATGGGCCTGCCGACCAACGCCGCGATTCCCGCGGTCGATTCGCGGCGCAAGCTGCTGGCGCGCATGTGCGGACGGCGGATTGTCGACATGGTGCACGAGGATCTGAAAATGTCGCGGATCCTCACCAAGGACGCGTTCGAAAACGCGATCATGGTCAACGGCGCGATCGGTGGCTCGACCAACGCGGTGGTGCACCTGCTCGCCATCGCGGGACGCATCGGCGTCAAGCTTACGCTCGACGACTGGGACCGCCTTGGCCGCGACATGCCCTGTCTCGTCGACCTTATGCCCTCGGGGAAATACCTGATGGAGGATTTTTATTATGCGGGCGGCCTGCCGGTGGTGATTCGAGAGATCGGCAAATTTCTGCACAAAAGGGCGTTGACGGTCAACGGCAGGACGATCTGGGACAATTGCAAGGACGCCGTCAACTACAACGAAAAGGTCGTCACCCCCATCGGCAAGCCGTTTAAACGCTTAGGCGGCATCGCCGTGCTGCGCGGCAATCTGGCGCCCAATGGCTGCGTGCTGAAACCGTCGGCCGCGACGCCGAAGTTGCTGAAGCACAAGGGCCGCGCCGTCGTGTTCGAGAACATCGACGACCTGCACAAGCGCATCGATGACCCGAAGCTCGACGTCGATGCGTCGTGCGTGATGGTGCTCAAGAATTGCGGGCCGAAAGGCTATCCCGGCTTTCCCGAAGTCGGCAACTTCGCGTTGCCCACCAAGCTCCTGAAAAAGGGCGTCACGGACATGGTCCGCATCTCGGATGCGCGCATGTCGGGCACCGCGTACGGCACGGTAGTGTTGCACACGGCGCCGGAAGCCGCGGCCGGAGGTCCGCTCGCCCTGGTGCGCAATGGCGACATCATCGAACTCGATGTCGCGAAGCGAAAAATCCACCTCCACGTCACCGATGCCGAATTAGCGAGGCGCAAGACCAGGTGGAAGCCGCTGCCGCCGCACGCGGAACGCGGCTGGGTCAAGCTCTACTGCGAAACGGTCCTCCAGGCAGATCGCGGCGTCGACCTCGACTTCCTCGTGGGCAAATCGGGTTCGAAGGTCGGCAAGGTCAGTCACTAGATTGGGCCGGCGGTGCCCGACTACCTCAACCCCGATCCGCCCGACGGATTGCGGCGCGTCCGCATGCCGGTGGTCGAGGCTACGAACGCCACGCTCGACGGCTACGGATTTCTCGTCGACGATCCTAAGGCGTGCACGATAGAAATCGTTCGGTGGCGCGCGCAAGGATGGCGACCCGTCGATGCGGACACCGGCGACGAAGGCGGAACGACAGAGGGCGTGTTCGTCAGCGAGTGGCGCGGCGACATCCTGTATGGGCGCAATGAGGCGGTCGGCGGACATTACATCCTTGCCTACGCCAGCGAACCGTCGATCGCAGACGACACGCACCGGCGCGATCCCGACGTCATGTTGCAATGGCACGCCAACTACCATCCGGATGGCGGACAGCTCTTTTTTCCGCTCGAAGCGAAACCGTTCCTCGTACCGCTCGCGCTGCCCGGCGATGATGTTCGTCCGGAAAATTTCGTCTGCTTCCGCCTCGACGGCACGCGCGGCCTCTATATCCATCCCGACATCTGGCACGATGGCGTGTTCACGTGCGCCGGCACACAGCGTTTCTTCGACAGCCAAGGCGCGGTGCACGCGCGCGTCTCGGTGGATTTCGCGCGCGAATTCGGATGCCTGCTCGAGGCGCCGCTGCGCTGAGCGGCCACCGCTAGAAATTTGCGATCAGCGCGCGCCTGCGGGAAACGTGACGACCGACGAGACAGTCATCCCGGCTGCGGCCCTTCGTACCCCTCGATGACGATGAGGTCAATCGTCGAGACATCTTTGCGTAGTTCGATTGCCCGCTGGTATTCGGGCGACTTCCAGCAGTTGAGGGCCGCCTGATAGGTCGGAAATTCGATCACTGCGTTACGGGTTCGACTCGCCCCTTCGGGGTTCTCGAACTGGCCGGCCCGTACCAGGAAGCGCGCGCCATACTTCCTCAGGGGCTCGGCATTGGCCGCGACATAGGCCTTGTATTTTTCCTGATCGGCGATGTCGACCCGTACTATCCAATAACCTTTGGGCATCGGTTTCTCCTGGTGTCATTGAGGCGATGGCAACATGCCACGCGCTCACAATCAGTACATCGTATAGTCGTTGCGGCGTGCGGCCGCAATCTTCTAGATAATCAAATGGTGAGGAAGCAGGCACGCGGGCTTGGGACCACCTTTATCGACGGGTCAGCCCCTCAGTTCATTGACCGTGGCCCCACACCACTGTTGCTCATCCGGAGGCACCCGCTTGAAGAAAGCCAACGCATGCTCGCGCGACGCCTCGAACGAATTGGCATCTCCGGCATCGCGCTGTGCCAGCGCGAGTACAGCGTGACCAAAGAATTGCTCGAACGCCGGCGCGTTGTTCAGATTGCAGACATCAACGCAGCGCCGGGCGCTCTCGATCGCAGCCAGTGGCTGGCCGGCCTGCAATAGACTGCGCGTAAGTCGACGTTCGGCTCGCTCTTCTTCCAGCCACGTGCCCGCCTGCTTCCAATATTCCAACGCGCCATTCGCGGCGACGATCATTCCGTCGGTTTCGGAGGTATCGCGGTCCTTTTTTTCTTCGAGTGCCGCCGCAAGGTTATTGCCTCCGACCGCAAGCGCGCGAATGGCGGGTGACGTCGAAGGAAAACCGGAATCCGCGAGCCGAAGGGCCTCCGTGTATGCCGCAATGGCCTGCTTGAAGTCGTTACGACCTGCGAATGCGGACGCAGCCGTGGCCAAAACACAAACGCAATCTTCGGTGGAGAGAGATGCCAAAGCGGAGCCATCGCCGCCGGCATAGCTCAACGTAGCGGTGCTTCGGGTCAGAGCGCCGGCGACGGCGGCGCTGCCATCGAATGCCGGCAAGACGCGCAGGGATTCCAGCAGTTCGATGCCACGCTGCCATTGGCCGAGGTGCTCGCCGAAGACATGCGTCAGCAGGCGTGCGAACGGCGGAATGTGTTCAGGAACTTCCACAACGGGAAGCGAGGCTGCCAACCGATCCGCGACTTCCTGCGGACGGTCGCCATGGTCGTTCCAGGCGGTTTCGAGAAAAGTGTCGAAGGTCATTGTTTGGGGTTGTCGTTGCAAGCTAACCGGTGGGACGTCCGCGTTGACATGGAGCCGCGTCGCGACCTCCGTCATTGCCGGCCGCTCGGTCCGTCGATCTCTACTTCGGCCTCGATTTCCACCGGGATGTCGAAGGGAAGTTCGGCCATGCCGACCGCCGAACGCGAATGCGCGCCCCGGTCGGGACCATAGAGTTCCAGTATCAGGTCGGAGAAGCCATTGATGACCGACGGTTGCGCCGAAAACCCCGGTGCGGAATTGACCATGCCGAACACGCGCAGCCAGGCGGTGACGCGATCGAGGTCGCCCAGTTCCCGCTGCAGGCTGCCCAGAATCGCAAGCGCAACCATGCGTGCCGCGGCGTAACCCTGTTCGACCGTAAGTTCGCGGCCAACCTTGCCGAGCGGCCGCGCGACGGAGCCGTCGGCGTTCTGCGGCGCATGCCCCGAAACGAATGCGCGGTTGCCGCGCACACGGACAAACGCGAATGGCAGGCGCGCGCCGGCCGGAATGATGATCGGCGCAGGCAGCACCAGTCCCAGTTCCAGAATCCTCGTTTCAATTTGCATCGTCACGGTCCTTCAGGATGCGCGCGTGTCGAGCCGCTCGAGGACCTGCGACACCACCACGCCGGAGACGCGCGTGGCAAGGCGTATGGTCCAATACACCGATCCCGTGATCGTGGTCTGAACAAATTCGATGGTGCGAACGGGCGCTGCCATGGGGCTGATCCGCTCCAGCACGGCATAGGGGCGGCGGGCGATGGAACGATGGATCTGCTCCGTCCGTGTCACGCCGG
>JAYTIR010000399.1:0-7805 GCA_043731765.1 Burkholderiales bacterium | reverse complement strand
TTCGTGACGGGGTCGTACAAGCGAATGTCGATGTCCTGCGAATTCAATACCTCGCCCAACTTTTCGCCGACCAGGTCGTAGATGGCCTGCATGTCCAGTTTGGACGCCAGGCCCTCTTGCACGCTGTTGATGATTGCCAGTTCCGCCGCGCGCTGCTCGCTTTCCTTGAACAGGCGCTGCGTTTCGTCGAACAGGCGCGCGTTTTCGAGCGCGACGCTCATGCTGTTGGCGAGCGTCTGCAGCAGGCGCACGTCCGAATCGCTGAACGCGTGCTCACGTTCCATGTCAAGGAGATTGATGACGCCGCGGCACTGGTCGCCGATCACCAGCGGAACCATAAGGAGCGACTTCTCGGTCTGCGTCCCGGGAATCGTGAAGCTGCCGTATTTTGCTGTTTCCTCCTCCATCCGCTCGTTGATAATCAGCGGCTCGCGGGTGCGCATGACATGCGCGCCGAAGCCTTGCTCGGGGCCAGGTTCCGATTCGATGTTGAGCCGCTTCCCGTTCTCGTACAGGTACGGGTAATGGATGACGTTGGTCTTGGGGTCGTAGATGCGAATTCCCATGTCCGTGTTGTGAAAGATATCGCGGATCTTGTCGCCGACCGCGTCGTAGATCCCCTGCATGTTGAGTTCCGCCGCCAGCGCCGCCTGCACGCTGTTGATGATCGCGAGCTCGGCGTTGCGCTGTTCGGTTTCCTTCAGAAGTCGCTGCGTCTCGTCGAACAGGCGGGCGTTCTCCAGTGCGACGCCCATACTGCCGGCCAAAGTCTGCAGCAGGCGCACATCCGATTCGGCGTACGCGTGTTCACGATGGACGTTGCTCAACTGGATCAATCCGCGCACCCGGTCGCCGACTTGCAGCGGAACCAGAAGCTGCGATTTCGGCTCCCGGACGTCGTCCACCAGCATGTAGGAGCCGTATCGGTTGGAGACCTCTTCCGAATTCTCATTGATCACGAGCGTTTCGCCCGTCCGGATCACGTGCGGGCCTAGGCCGCGGTCGCCAAGCGGCTCCGGCGGAACTATGTGCTTCCTGCCGTCGTAGAATCCGTACGGGTAGGTCACGACGTCGGTGTCCGGATCGTAGATGCGTATTCCGACGAACGAATCGCGGAAGACCTCACCCAGCTTTTCACCCACCACGTCGTAGACGCCTTGCAGGTTGAGCTCGCCAGCGAGCGCCTGCTGCACGGCGTTGATGATCGCCAGTTCCGCGGCGCGCTGTTCGGTTTCCTTCAGCAGGCGCTGCGTCTCGTCGAAGAGGCGGGCGTTCTCGAGCGCGACGCCCATGCTTGCGGCGACGGTGCTGAGCAGGCGCACCTCGGACTCGCCGTAGGCGTTTTCGCGCTCGAAGTCCTCCAGGATGAGCGAGCCGAGAACACGGTCGCTGCCCAAGATCGGAACTCGGACGGATGAAAGGCTCGTGTCCGTGCCTGGAATCGCGGTGGATCCCATGGCAGCCGCTTCCACTGGGTTGTTCAATACGATCGGCTGGCGCGTTGTCACCAGCCGGGACCAGATGCTGTCAGGCGGGGGGGTACTGGGCGGCAGGCTGAGCCGCACACCATGTTCGTAGTCATACAGGCAATGCAGCAAATTGGCTTTTGCGTCGTGCCAGCGGATGCCGATATCGCCCGTATTGAACACCTCGCGCAACTTGTCGCCGACCAGGTCGACGATGGCCTGGAAGTCGAGTTCCGCCGCCATGCCTTCCTGGATGCTGTTGATCACCGCCAGTTCGGCCGCACGCTGCTCGGTTTCCTTCAACAGCCGCTGCGTCTCGTCGAAGAGTCGCGCGTTTTCCAGCGCTACACTCATGCTGTTGGCCAGGGTAGACAGCAGGTTGACGCTCGAATCGTTGAACGCGTTTTCCTGTCCGCTATAAAGAGCGATCACGCCGAACGCTTCTTCGCCGGACAGGATGGGGACGCCCATATAACTCTTCCCCATGTCGGTGGCGGCAGCATCGCCGATGTATTTCGCGCCATATTGCCTCGCGCGTTCCAAGAAATTTTCGTTGATGACCAGTGGTTCCCGGGTACTGAGTACGTGTCCGGTCAAACCAACTCCGAGAGGAAACGCCTCCACCGGGAAGCGCTCGCCATGCTCGATGTAGTACGGCATGGCGACGAGATTGTTTCGTCGATCGTGCAACGCGATGGACATGTCGTGCGAGCCAAAAATCTCGCGGATCTTGTCGCCGACCAGGTCGATGATGGCCTGGAAGTCCAGTTGCGCGGCCAGGCCCTCCTGCACGCTGTTGATGATCGCCAGTTCCGCCGCGCGTTGTTCGCTTTCAGTCAGCAGCCGCTGCGTCTCGTCGAAGAGGCGCGCATTCTCGAGCGCCACGCTCAGGCTGCTGGCGAGCGTGATGAGCAGGTGAAAATCGGAATCGCTGAAGGCGTGTTCACGGTCGTTGTTCTGAATGGAGATCACGCCGCGGGCTTCATCGCCAATAATCAGCGGCACCCAGATGCCCGATTTGATCGGCTCGGTCCCGCCGACAACAAACGCACCCGTTTCGGCGGCGCGAGTCCGCATGTCTTCGTTGACCATCAAAGGCTGGCGCGTGCGCATGACGTGGGGACTGAAGCCCTTGTCACTGAGCTCAAATGGATCAGCGAACTGGCGTTGTCCTTTCTCCATGATGTAACGCCAATGCGCCAGATTCGTCTTGCGGTCATGGGTGAGGATGGCAACCACTTGCGCATTGAAAGTATCGCGCACCTTGTCGCCGACGAGATCGAAGATGGCTTGAATGTCGAGTTGCGCGGCCAGTCCCGATTGCACGCTGTTGACGATGGCCAGCTCGTTGGCGCGCTGCGCGAGTAATTCGTTGGATGTGCGCAGTTCTTCGGTACGCTGCGTTACCTTTTGCTCGAGGCCCTGCGACCATTGCGCGTTATCCAGCGCGACGGCGGCCTGGCTGGCCAGCATGCCCAGCAAGTCGCGGTCGGCGTCGTGAAAGCGGCCGAAGGCGCCGTCGATGTCGGCATAGAGGTAACCCAGCAACTCCTTCTGGGCGATGAGCGGCGCGATGATGCGCGAACGCTGCTTTAGTTCGTCTGCGCCCTCGGGGCTGTGCGTCAAGTTGACCGCGCGCGTGCGGCGCACCTCAATCAATTCCGGCGAGACATCGACCAGCAGCGCCTGCGCATCCTCGCCCCGGGGGACAAGGGAGCCCGCAAGTTGCAGCCCTTCCGGAGTCTCCAGCACGAGCAACACGCGCTCGCCACCGGAAAGTTCGGTGGCTTCATCGATCAGGAATTCATGCAGTTCTTCGACGCTGCGCAGCTCGTTCAGGCGCAGCCCGGTGTCCACCAGCCGCTCGAAGGATTCGCGCAGGTTCACCTCGCCCGCCAGGTGAGCGCCGCGCCGCTCGGGCGCAAGTCTGAGTTTGCGCGCGTCCTTTAGCCAAGCGCCAACGATCTCGCGGTGCGCCTCGATCTTGTTCAAATAGTTGCGGCGCAGGCCTTCATCGCCAAGGCCCGCGATGCCCTCTTGCATGAACTGATACGCCATCTCGAGCGCCTCGCGCGCGGCCAATGCCTGCCCGTTAGCCTGCAGGGCCTGGCTGTGCCCCCACCATACCAACGCCAGATCCAGGTCCGTCAATGCCGCCATGCCGTGGGCGCGGTGCATTCTGGTGGCGCGGCGCGAGGCAGCCAACGCGGCGCTCATGTTTCCTGCCTCCAGATGCGCCCGCGCAAGACCCGCCAACGCGTTCATCTCAAAGGCGACCCGGTCCGCATTGCGCAGAAGCTTCACCGCGTGTCGGTAATGACGCACGGCGGCCGACTTATCGCCCTCGCGCACCGCCAACCGTCCGTACCGCAGGGGCTTGAAAGAGAGGTCAGTGCGGTCCTGGTGCGTTTCGGCCGCCATCGTGACCGCTTCGGCGAGGTAAGTGCGGGCAGCGTCAAAATGCCCCATCTCGATTTCCTCGAGCGCCAACTCCCAGGCAGAGGTGACCAGATTGACACGCGCACCGGTGCGTCGGTAGATGTCGCCGGCCCTGAGGTGCAGGCGGCGGGCGCGCCGGTATAGCCCGAGATTGCGGTAGGCGATGCCCAGGTTGAACGTAATGACGCCCTGACGTTCGACATAACCCGCCGCCTCGAAAGCAGCGAGCGCCTGATTCAGCAGCTTCAGTTGAGTACCGAGATCGGCCTCGTTGAAGCTGAGCAGGTTGAACGCATTGCCCACGCCATACAGGTCGCCGCAGCTGCGGCACAGCGCCAGCGCGTCGTTGGCCGCCTGGCTGGTTTCGGCGGCGCGGCCCAGGTTGCTGGACGCTGCGGCGACTGCCCACGACGCCCGCCCCTGGCCGACCGGTTGGCCCAGCGACCGAAACAGCTCGGCCGCCTTTCCTGCGTTCTGGAGCGCCTTTTCACTCGATTTTTCCCGGAACTGCGCTTCCGCCAGGCGAAACAGGCTCATCGCGACCAATGGCGTTTGCTTGCTCTGGCGCGCGGCCTTAAGCGCGGCTGTGGCGGTTGCGACGGCCGCCTTGAATTCGTCCTTGCGTATTTGCATCAGGGCAAGGCGGTTCTGCGCCTGCGCCTTCAATGCCGACTTTTTGGCGGTGTTGGCAAGGCCGAGCATCGCATCCGCGTCGGCGGCGGCGCGTTCCAGGTCGCCCTGAGCGATGTAACTTTCCGCGCGCAGGTCGAGCAAGTCCAACCGGTCCGCCACGGTCAGGTCGGCCTTGGCCAGCGCGGACGTGGCGAGTTCGACGGCCGGCGCATGTTGGCCGGTCCAGGCCAAGTCGGCGACGCGCTGGGCGGTCGGAATTACTGTGTTTGCTACGGCACGCACAGCGGGCCGTACCGCCTTTTTCTTTTTGGTCGGCGAAGCTGGCATAAGTTGGTCTTGCCTTCCGTTTCGCAGCACGGTTCCTCCGGCCAAAGCGGGCGCCCGGAGGGGAGACCGGATATTAGCCTACAGGCGGCGCGTGCAAAACGACGAACCGGCGGATCAGTAGAACCGTTCGACCTTGCCGGAGTAGAGCACTGGACCCGTCGGGGCGCCGGTGGGCGAGCCGCCCGCGGGCTCCAGGCTGACGGCAAGTGCGGGAACATTCGCCAAGGACACATCCGGCGGGGCGGGCAGGGCGACCCGGCTCACGCCGCTGTCAGGTATCACACCGAGGGATTTCGGGGCGGAACCGGCAGGCAGCATCCACAGTTCCAGCGATTTTCCCGCCGGCACCACCGCAGCACCGACCACCTTGACGGTCATCGTGCGATCCCCGCGCAGCACGGTGGCGATCAGCGCGGGCTTGGCATCCGGGCCGGCCAGGACGGCAACGATCGGCTGATCGGGCGCCCGGGTTCCAGGAGAAAACAGCGTGACGCCGAAGGCCATGGCGGCGGCAAAGCTCGCCAGCGCGAAGCTCCGCCAGAAGGTGAGCCGTGCCCACCAGGGCGCATCCGCGCCGGCGGTCGTGGTGCTTGCGCCGAGCCCCAACCGTTGCACGATCGCGGACCACACGCGTGGAGGTGGCGTGATCGGCGCGGCGCCTTCGGCTAACGGCGCCAGCCGCATTTCCCAGCTGTGAACTGCGGCCGCGACTGCGCCATCGACCTTTGCGACACGGGCGAGGCGCATCCGCGCGCGCGTTGGCAACGTGCCAAGCGCATATTCCGCGGCCAGCGCGTCGAGACGTTGCAGTCGGTCGGGTCGGGACAGGTTCATTGCGTTCTAATTGTGCGCCTCAGTTGCGTACTCAGTTGCGTACTCAGTTGCGTACATACCCGGCGCGGTCGAGGCAGCTCTTCAATCGTTCCAGGCCGCGGCGCACCCACGACTTGACCGTTCCGAGTGGCTGCCGCATGTGGTCGGCCAGTTCGGCATGCGAAAGTCCTTGGTAGTACGCCAGCGCGATCGCCTGTTTCGGACCGGCATCGAGCGCATCCACGCAATCGCGTACCGACTGCGCCTCGGCACCGGCCAGCAGCATCTCGACCGGCGTCGGGTCGCCCGAGGGCAGATCGAACTCCTTTCCGTCGTCGTCATCGGTGGTCATCGTGACCGTGTCCAGTTCCCGCCGCCGCAGCTGGTCCAGGCACCGGTTCCGCACGATGGCCGCAAGCCAGGTCGTCGGCTGGCTCTTCGCCGCCTCGTACGAGCCTGCGTGGTGCCACACACTAACGAACGCTTCCTGCAGGATCTCCTCGGCAACGGAGCCTTCCCTCAGGATACGCACGGCGACGCCATATAGATGCGAGGAGGTCTGCCGATAGAGGTCCGCGAACGCCGCCTGGTCGCCCAGCGCGACCTTTGCCAACAGTGCGGCGAGGCGCGCGCCCCTTTCGGTGCGTTGCGGGATTTCAGCCATTCTGGAGGCGGCCTTTTTGCCACAGCACGTCCGGGTGACCCGCGGCGCGATTGAGGGCGCGGGCCAGCACGAACAAGAGGTCCGACAGGCGGTTCAGATAGATGCGCGAACGCTCGCTGACGGCTTCCACGGCGGCGAGGCGGATCAGCGACCGCTCGGCGCGCCGGCAAACGGTGCGCGCGACGTGGGCAAGTGCCGCGGCACGGGTCCCGCCCGGAAGAATGAATTCCTTGAGCGGAGCCAGGTCGGCGTTGAATGTCTCCACGGCCACCTCGACCCGCGAGACATGGGTCTCCGTTACTGCGGAATACCCGGGGATCGACAGTTCGCCGCCCAGATCAAAGAGATCATGCTGCACGTCGGTCAGGCACGTTGCGATGGCGTCCGGCAGCGCCTCGGCCAGCAGGACGCCCAACACCGAATTGAGTTCGTCGACGGCGCCGATTGCCTCGATCCGCGGCGAATCCTTGGGAACGCGCGAACCATCGCCCAAGCCGGTCTCGCCGGCATCGCCGGTGCGCGTCACAATTTTCGATAAGCGATGACCCATGGGTTGTTGCCGCCTGAAAGGAACGGGGATGATCGATTGAGGGTAGCGAAATCGGCACAGGCGGGCAAGCGGACACCCCCCCATTCATACGTTTGTTAGGATGGACGACCGGCGCTGCGTCGGTGGAGGATCGCCATGAACCCCTACGAACAACATCTCGACCGCAACGCCGCCAACTACGCGCCGCTGACGCCTTTGTCGTTCATCGCGCGCACCGCGTACATCTGGCCGCATCGCGTGGCGGTGATCCATGGCGAGCGGCAATACACTTGGGCGCAGACCTACACGCGATCGCGAAGGCTCGCTTCCGCGCTCGCAAGGCGCGGCTTCGGCAAGGGCGACACGATCGCGGTGATGCTTGCCAATACGCCGGAAATGATCGAAACCAATTTCGGCGTGCCGATGATGGGCGGTGTGCTCAACACGCTCAACACCCGGCTTGATGCGGAGGCAATAGGTTTCATGCTTGCGCACGCCGAGGCGAAGGTGCTGCTGACGGACACCGAATTCGCGCCGATTGTCGCGAAGGCGCTGGCCACGCTGCCGGTGAAACCGCTCGTCATCGACATCGTCGACTTCGGCGGTCCCGGCGGCGAGCTTCTGGGTGATACGGATTACGAGGCGTTCCTCGCGGAGGGCGATCCGGAATTCGCATGGGCGCCGCCAGCCGACGAATGGGACGCGATCTCGCTCAACTACACGTCCGGCACGACCGGCAATCCGAAGGGCGTGGTCTACCATCATCGTGGCGCCTATCTCAACGCGTTGTCCAACATCATCGACTGGGGCATGCCGCGGCACGCGGTTTACCTGTGGACGCTGCCGCTGTTCCACTGCAATGGCTGGTGCTTCGTCTGGACGATGGCGGCCAACGCGGGCACCAATGTGTGCCTGCGCCGCGTCGAGGCCAAGG
>JAYTIR010000398.1:0-19113 GCA_043731765.1 Burkholderiales bacterium | reverse complement strand
GACGCCGAGATCGCGCAATACGTCAATTATTTCCACTGGTTCGACCAGCAGCCGGCACCCTTGGCGGTGAAGAAATGAAACTCGCGGCGACGAGTATAGCGGCGTTGCTCATGGCCGTGGCGGCACCTGCCGCCGCATGCGGATATTGCGTGGACGACAAGGTCGCCGCGGCCTACGACCATGCCGTCGTGGCGCGCGCGATCGCCAAGGGGCACGAAGTTGTGTACCTCTCGCTCGAATTTGCGCGGCCGGTCACGCGCGACACGGAGGCCGCGATCAGGAATGCGATCGGGCGCATTTCGGGCGTGGATCGCAACAGCGTGCGCGTCGCGGCCGAAGGGGGAAGTCTGTCCTTCGCATTCGATCCGAAGCGCGCGCATTCAGGCAGCGTACTCAACGCGGTCGATCGCGCTGTAACGCCGCTGGGTGCGCGCACGGCGCTGTTGCGGTTCGGCAATCCAAGCAAGCTTTAGATCGCGAAGCCGCCCCTGCTCCGCAGTTCGCGCGACTCCGGTCCCGAGAGCATCTGCGCAAAACGATGCGCAGCACCGGGTTGCAGCGCGGTGGTTGCAACGGCCACCGAATACATCGTGGCCAGTTCGAATTCCGTTGGCAGGGGGCCGACGAGTACCACACCCGGCGCGTAATCGATCTCGGTGGCCTGCGTGCAACCAATGAGACCCGGTTCGCGGGACCGCCCGAGTTCGCGCATGGCGACGGCGCCACTTGGAAATGCGCGCAAACGCGTAGCGACCGCGTCGCGTATGCCCAGTTCGCGCAACACCTTCATGAAATGCACGCCCGCGGTGGAGCGCTCCGGGTCGGGCAGGTACAGGCCTGCCGCCGCTGCAAGGCTTCGCCTCAATTCTTCGCGGTCGGCAATCGCCGGCAGCGCTGCGCCAACTCGCACGGCAATTCCGGTGCGCACTTGACCCAGCGGCGCGATGGTGTCCGGCATGACGCGGCCTTCCATGGCCAACGTGTCGAGCATCGCTGCGGTGAGGACGATCACGTCGCAGGGCGCGCCCGAAAGCCAAAAGTCCCGGATGGCGCCGACCGGGCCGAACTCGCCGTGCAATGTCGCGCCGGTCGCCGCGTGCAGTGCGGGCGCCAGCGCTTCGACGATGCCTTTCGCCGCACCGGCGCAGAGGACATGCAACTCCATCATCTTCCAGCCCGAACTGCGACCATCATCGGTGATCGCGCGTCACTCACGTCATTGGTCAGGTTTGGCGCCGGAGATCTTCACAATGCGTTCCCATTTGACAATGTCGTCGGCGGCATAGCGGCTGAACTCTTCCGGCGTCATGAGCATTCCGACCGCGCCCTGCTTTGCCCACTCGTCACGAACGTCCTGCCGCGCGACGATCTTCCGTATTTCGGCATTCAGGCGATTGACGATGGCCGGTGGCGTGGCCTTGGGTACCATCACGCCGAGCCAGATCACCGCCTCGTAACCGACCACACCGGCCTCGGCCATGGTCGGCACATTCGGGAGCACTGCCGAGCGTGTCTTGCCTGTGGTGGCCAACGGACGCACCTTGCCGGCCTTGGCGAATTCGTTCATCGTCGTCACGGCATCGAACATCATCTCGACCTGTCCGCCCAGCACGTCGGTGCGCGCACCTGAACTACCTTTGTACGGAATATGCACGATGTCCACGCCCGCCATGGTCTTGAACAACTCTCCGGCCATGTGATACGGCGTGCCGGGACCCGACGATGCATAGTTGAGCTTTCCGGGACTCGCCTTGGCGATGCGGATCAGGTCGGTCAGGGAAATGACCGCTACCGACGGATGAACGACCAGCACCAGGTCGGAATAGTTGATGGGCGCCACCGGTGCGAAGTCGCGCAACAGCGCATACGGCTTGTTCGGGATCAGCGACTCGTTGACGGTCTGCGCGTTCGACATCAACAGCAGCGTGTAGCCATCCGGCGCGCTTTTGGCGACCGCGTCCGTTCCCGTGACCGACCCCGCGCCGGGACGGTCCTCGACCACGAACGGCTGGCCCAGGGTTTCCTGCAGGCGCTGCGCAAGGAAGCGCGCATAGACATCGGCCGGTCCGCCGGCCGCGAACGGCACGACGATCTTCACGGGACGCGAGGGATAGTCCTGTGACCACGCGGGGGCTGCGGCGAATGCAACCACAATGCAGGCGAGAATTCTCATGATCGAACGCGGCATGGCAATATCCTCCAACCACAATGGCGTGAACCGTCGGCGCAATCTACTCCATTCGGGCCATGTGCTGTAATACTGCCTTCAGCGCTTTCAATCTTCGAGGCTGTGCCGCCGCCAACCCGACCGCGTGCCGCCGGGTTGTGTGCGCGCCGTGCGCCCCAATCTGGACACCATGCCTCCCGTCACCACTTCCCTGATCGTCGCGAACGTCGCGATGTTCCTGCTCTTCAGCAGCACCGGCGATCTGCTGTCGCCGCTTGCACTGTGGCCGCTCGGCGCGTCGCCGTTTGCGGGCGTGGGATTCGCGCCGTGGCAACTCGTGACCTACGCGTTCCTGCACGGCAGCCTCCTGCACGTCCTCTTCAACATGTTTGCGCTGTACATGTTCGGCGGCGCCATCGAGCAGGTGTTCGGGTCGCGCCGCTATCTTGCGTATTACCTGGTCTGCGTGGTTTCGGCAGCACTCACCCAACTGCTGGTTGCCATGATGACGGGCGGGTTTTATCCGACCGTAGGCGCGTCCGGTGGCGTGTTCGGGCTGCTGCTCGCGTACGGCCTCTACTTTCCGAACAACCGCGTGATGCTGTTGTTTCCGCCCATCCCGATGCCGGCGCGCGTATTCGTCGCCGTGTATGCGGTGCTCGAACTGGTCATGGGCGTGACCGGTGCGCAATCCGGCGTCGCGCACTTCGCGCACCTGGGCGGCATGGTCGGCGGCTTCATCATGCTTCGTTACTGGCGTGGCGGCGGGCCGACCTGGCGCCGCAGGTTCTGACCGGCAACTCGCGTTACCTTTTCGGGCTGCGCGCGGCCTTCACTGGCGCGGCCAGCGTCCAATCCGCGGCGGCGAAGCGCGCGGAAAGAAAATCGGTGAATGCCCGCACCTTGGCCGACAGGTGGCGCCGGCTCGGATACACGACGTAGATCGATGCCGGCGGAGGCTGGAATTCGCGCAGAATCGGCGTCAGCTTTCCGGCCCGCACCTCCGGCCCGACAATGAAATCCGGCTCGTGGGCGATTCCAGCGCCTTCGACGGCAAGCGCCGTGAGGAAGCGGCCGTTGTTGGCGTGGATCGGGCCCGCGATCCGCACGTTGCGCTCGCGGCCGTCGCGATCGCGAAACGGCCACACGTTCCGCAGCGATGAATATTCGTAGGTCAGGCAGGCGTGCGCCGCGAGATCCTCCGGTGTCCCGGGCTCACCATGCCGCGCCAGGTAGGACGGCGCCGCGCAACATACGAGGCGCATTGCGCCGATCTTGCGGCCCACGAGGTTCTGGCTGCCGATGGCGCCGATGCGCACGGCGATGTCGAAGCCTTCGTCCACGAGGTCGACCGCGCGCTCGGACAACTCGACGTCGAAGCGCATCGCCGGAAAGCGCGTGACGAATTCGGCGATCGCGGGTGCCAAATGCCGTGCGCCGAACGTGATGGACGACGTGAGGCGCAGCGTGCCGCGAGGCTTGATCGTGGCCGCACTGGCCGACTCCTCGGCTTCCTCGAGGTCGGCTAACAACTGCACGCAGCGCTCGTGGAATGCGCGTCCGCTCTCGGTCAGCGAGAGCCGCCGTGTCGTGCGATTCAGAAGGCGCGCATCGAGGTGCGCCTCGAGTTCGGACACATGCCGCGAGACGGACGAGACCGAAGTGTCCAGGCGTTGCGCCGCGCGCGCGAAACTGCCCGTCTCGACGACTTTCACAAAGGCGGTGAGTGCGAGGAAGCGGTCCATGGATGGCTATTGTTGCATTATTTGCAACAGTCTATCAATCCTCGGGTACTTTATCCCGCTCTCGACAACGCTCAATATTCGCTGCGTCGCGCCGGGAACGGCGCTCCACCAGGATCCAGAAATGACCGAATCAGCCCGCATCGATCTCGCCGCCCGACTGTTGCGCACCGGCGTCGGTGTCATGTTCATCGCGCACGCACTGCTCAAGTATTTCGTATTCACGCTGCCTGGCACGGCGCAGTTCTTCACATCCCTTGGACTGCCGGGTGCGCTCGGCTACGTGACTTTCGCGGCGGAACTCGTCGGTGGCGCCATGCTGCTGACCGGCGTCTACACGCGCTTGGTCGCGCTTGCGCTGATTCCGTTGCTCATTGGCGCCACGTGGGCGCACGCCGGCAACGGCTGGGTTTTCACGGCGCCGAATGGCGGCTGGGAATATCCGGCTTTCCTGACCCTGGCCAGCATCATCGTGGCCGTTCTCGGCGACGGTACGCATTCGGCCGTCCTCGCGAACTCATTCGCCCGGATTGCCGGCTCCCGCCCGCGAAGCGCGGCCTGAGCGTAGCTCGCTGCGTCCGCACGCAAGCGGAATTCGCCGGTGCGCGGGCGCGCAAGATTGATGGGAGAATGTTGCGTGAAGAACCGCATGCCAACGCTGTTCCTGTCGCACGGATCGCCGATGTACGCAGTGGAGCCCGGCGTCGCCGGGCGCGCGTGGGCGAAACTCGGTCGTACGCTGGCGCGGCCGCGCGCGGTGCTGATGGTGTCCGCGCATTGGGAAACGTCGGTGCCGATGCTCACCGGCAATCCGCAGCCGGAAACCATCCACGATTTCGGCGGCTTTCCGCCCGAGCTCTATCGACTTTCCTACCCGGCGCGCGGCGCACCTGAACTCGCAGCGCAATGCGTGACGTTGCTGAAGGCTGGGGGAATTGCCGCGGGCGTGGACGGCTGTCGCGGACTCGACCACGGCGCGTGGGTGCCATTGCGCTGGATGTATCCGGACGCCGACATCCCGGTCGTGCAATTGTCGGTGCAGCCGGATTTGGGGCCCGCACATCACATTCAACTCGGTCGCGCCCTCGCACCGTTGACGCAGGATGGCGTGCTGATCGTCGGCTCGGGCCACACGACGCACAACCTGCGCGACTGGATGGCCAACACCCGGCGGCCGGAACCGCTCAAATACGTGCAGGCGTTTTCGGCATGGCTGGCCACCACGCTTGCGGCGCACGACACGGACGGGCTGGTGGCCTATCGCGAACGCGCGCCGGACGCCGTGCGCGCGCATCCGAGCGAGGAGCATTTTCTACCGCTGTTCGTTGCGTATGGAGCCGCCGGGGAGAATCCACGGCCGGAACGCATCATCGATGGCTTCGAGAACGGCGCGCTGGCCATGGACTCGTACCTGTTCCAGCCACATGAGGCGAAGGCGCACGCGTAACTCAGGCAGGCAAAAAACGGCGGAGTCCTCTAAAATATGAGGTTTCCAGAAACCCGCACAGGATCACCCATGCCCGCCGACTCCCGCTCCTCCGACGCGACGATGGACGCCGCGTCGCTCTATCGCGAAGAAATCGTCACCGATCGCAAAGTCGGCACCATTCGACTTATGGTGCCGGTCAAGAGTGATGGTTCGCTCGACCCGGCTCGCCCGACCATCTACACGGGCGATGCGCAGATCATGACCAGCATGGGCGCGTTGCCGGTGAGTTTCGACATCGAAGCCAGGGACCTCGCGGAAGCTGTCGCAAAATACGGCGAAGCCGCCAAGGTGGGCATCGAACGCACGATGCGCGAGTTGCAGGAATTGCGGCGGCAGCAGTCGTCCGGGTTGATCGTGCCGCCGGCAGGCGCCGCAAGCGCGCTGACGGGTGGTGGCTTTCCCGGTGGCGGCAAGATCCAGATGCCGTAGCAGCCCGTCGCGGGCGCGCCCATGACCAACACCGCCATCCTCGCGGCGTCTGTGTTGCTGTTGTTCGCCTACCTGCTCGACATTGTCGGGCGATGCTGGAAGCTGCCGTCGGTGGTGCTGTTGATCGGTACGGGCATCGCGCTCCGGCAGATACTGGATTCGACGCACCTCCACCTGGGCTGGGTGGATCCGATCGTGCCAGTGATCGGAACAATCGGCCTTATCCTGATCGTGCTCGAAGGCGCGCTTGACCTCACCGTATCGCGCGCACGGCCTGCCAGTTCAACCGCGGGAATTCGTGATTTACGAATCCTCGCTTTCGGACATCCTCGGCGTGCTCGTGTTCTACGCGTGGCAGAACGCGAACGGCTCGCTGGAAACGTTTACGTTCGACCTGTCGGGAGGCGGCGCGGTGTCGCTGGCGGCCGCGATCGCCGTGGCGCTCGCGCTCTTCTACTTCATCAACCAGCTCGAAGGTCATGTGCGCTTCCTGCCGCTGATCGCCGGACTGAACTGTCTGTACGCCGTGGGCAAGGAGCTCCATCTGTCGCCGCTCATCCTGGTGCTGGGGTGCGGACTGCTCATCAAAAATCCGCACCTGATCACGTGGCACGCGCGGCTGCGTTCGCTGCGCAGCGAGGATTACGACCAGACGCTGAAGGAATTCAAGGGACTGGTCGCAGAGCTCACTTTCGCGACCAAGAGTTTCTTCTTCCTGCTGTTGGGCTGCTGGACCAACGTTGCGCAGATGGTCTCGCAGGAGGCATGGATGGTCGCGGGCGCGGGGATCGCCATCATCTACGGATCGCGATGGCTGATCCTGAAACTGCTACGGCAGGATGCGGCGGCGCAGCTCCTGTGGATCGCGCCACGCGGTCTCATCACCGTGCTGTTGTTCCTGAGCGCCACCGAAACCGGCAAACTCGAGGGCTTTCCGTTCGGTGCGGTGATGCTCATCGTGCTCGCGACGTCGGCATTGACGGCGCTGGCACACCGGCAGGCGGCGGGTCCTGCGGAGGCCGCGGCCGTCCTCGACACTTCCGCCCCGCCGCCCGATTAGAAAGCCCTGCTTCGGCCCTCATTAGGCAATTTGGCCGATGGCGGCGGCGCCATTCCGGCGCCGATCATCCGTGACGCGTTCCAACCGCAAACGGAGGATCCATGACCCATCTGCTCGACCCGTCGCAGATTTGCAACGATTCGCAATATTGCGCAGCGCTCGACGAACTCGAAGATCTGATGCTCGCTGACCCCGGCACGCCGGCCGGACGGCGCTTCGATGAACTCGTCAGGTTGATCGAGGAATACGAAGTGCGCCGCGACGGCTACGACCTCGACCGGATGAAGCAGGCGCTGGCCGCCGGAGGATAGCGTCCGGCGAGTCAGCGGCTGACTTGGCAAAATCTCAGAGCAACGAGTCAGTGAGTCTTGCGAGATTTTCCAGCGCGCGGCGGCCGACGCGCAATTTGCCACGTTCTTCGCGGGTGACCAGCAGGGCGTGCCGGAGATACCCGTCCTGCACCTGTCTCAGGTCCGCCACCACTGCGCGATCGTAGATCAAAACGCTCACTTCGGCATTCAGCGCGAATGAACGGATGTCGAGATTCGACGAGCCGATCAGCGCGACCGCGTCGTCCACGCTCAGATGCTTGGCATGCAGGAAGCTGCCGGTGTGGCGATGGATGCGCACGCCGGCCTTGAGCATGACGTCATAGTAGGACTGCTGCGCGAGCTGCACCAGCGGCTTGTTCGATTCCTGGTCCACGATGAGGTCGACGGCGACACCGCGCCGCGCCGTGTGGCACATCGCGGCCAGGAATGCCTCGCTCGGGATGACATACGGTGCCGTCAGAACCACGCGGGAGCGGGCGCCGTACATCAGCGCGATCATCACCGCCTCGGCCGTGCCTTCGTTGTATCCCGGGCCGCTCGCGACGACCTGCGCAAGCCCGTCATGATTTTCGAGACGGTCGGCAGGAGCAAGGTCGTCGGACTCGGGCGGCAGATTGCCCGTTTCAAGATACCGGTCGCCAAGCAGCACAGCATGCAGATGGCGGACGACCGGGCCGGTTGCGCGCACCAGCATTTCCTCATTGATCATGCCGCGGTTGGCACGCGCGCTCACGATATTTTGCGAACCGAAAAACCCATAGCGGCCATCGATGACGACGATCTTGCGATGGTTGCGCAGGTCGAAACGCGCGGCGTTGGGCCCCCACAGCCGCAACGGCATCACATTGATGACTTCCGCGCCGGCGGCACGCAAGCCGGGTGCCAATCCTTTGAGGCCGCCGCGGGAGCCAATGGCGTCCATCAATACGCGCACGACCACGCCGCGTTGCATTGCGCGCACGAGTGCCGCGGCCACCTTCGCACCGGTTTCGTCGTCCTCGAAGATATAGAACAGCATGTGCACATGACGCTGCGCGGCATCCACGTCCGCGATGATGTGGTCGATCGCGGCGTCGTACACGGGCAGCAATTCGAAGCGGTTGCCCCCGACGACGGGAAATTCGGAGAGCTGCTCGGCCAGGCGCAGCGCCGGCAGCAGTTCCGGCGAGACCGCAGGCGCCGCGACCGCCTCGCCCGACAACGCGCGCGGCTCGATGCGGCGGATCGTTTCGTAGATTTGTTGCTGTACCTTGAGACGCCGGCGCGGCATGTACGCGCGACCGATCAGCGAATAGAAAAGAAGGCCCGGCCAGGGCAGAAAGAAGATGAACAGAAGCCACGCGCGCGCCGCGCTGGGCGGGCGGCGCTGCGGCACGACGATCAGCGCCGCCACGCGAATGACCCACTCGCTGGCTACGTAGACGGAGCCCCAGTCGATCGAGCGAAGATCGAGGTTCAAGGTCACTGCCGAACGCGAATAACGCCCGCGCGGCCGGGTTGCGGCGCACTCGTTTCAGGTGTCATTCCAAGTGCAACGAGGAATCTACTTCTGAACGTCAGTGCACCGGGGCGCCCACCGCCCCGGGCATTTTAGTGCAGCCGCTCACGCGACTTGCGCGCCGTTTCCGTCAACGTGCGCCGCGCGCCGCCGCCACGGGCGGTGGTCGTGCGGCGTTTATCCTGCCAGAAGCGATAGATCAGCACCGACGCGACGGCGAGTTCCTCGACCAGGCTTGCGCGCTTTTCCTTGTCATCGATCCATTCAGCGAATTCAGGCTCCTGTTCGCCGAACGCAAGCGCTTCGATCGGGAACACCCAGTCGCGCGCGTCCTCGGCGTCGTACAACGGCTGCCATTCATCGTCGCGCAGTTTCACGCCGGCCATGAAGCCTTCGCACCACGCGGTGCCCTCGGACGGCTGGCGGTCCGCGGATTTCTGGCTGGCTTTTTTTTCTTCAGGCAGATAGAGAAGCGGCCGGAAGCGCGTCGGCGATTCGGCCAGCGTGCGCTGAATGCCGACCATGTGCCGAAGGATCAGCGTCATGACCTGTTGTGCCTGCTCGCTGTTGCCGTAGGCGGGTGTTGCGCTGCGGCCGCCATCGCTCCAGACCTGCGGCAACCACTCGGAGGGCTGGATCGATTCGGGCCCGCTCACGATGGCCGCAAGAAAACCGTCGAGCATCTCGAGGTCCATGCAGTCTTCGGGGACCGCGTCGGACGCGAGAAAGCTCTCGAGTTCGTCGAGTTCGGCATCGCTCAATGGTTCGTCGAGGGTGCGGGTTTCTGCGGCCATAGCAGCTTTCGTAAGACAGCGGGTAAATCGGAACCGCATATGATCGTCGTTATCGCTCCACGACGCAACCTGGAATGAACGATGCCCGGTCAGCGAAGCGCGTGGGCGAGATTCAGCGCAAATGCGAACAGAAACAGTGCGCCGGCCTGATGCAGGGCGGCGAGCGGCACCGGCACGACATGGACGAGTGTCAGGATGCCGAGCGTCACCTGCACGACCAGCATCGCAAGCAGCAGGTGCGCGCCAACGCGCGCGCGACGCGGCATGCGCGCAGTGCGCGCAACTTTCCACCACAGCAACGGCACGGCGAACGCGAGGATCCAGGCGAGCAGGCGATGGTCGAACTGCACCGTCACCATGTTGTAGAAAAAATTCCTCCACCAGGGTTCGAGCGACAGAATCTCCGGCGGCACGATCATTCCGTTCATCAGGGGGAACGTGTTGTACGCCAGGCCGGCACGGATGCCCGCAACCATTCCACCGGAGAGCGCCTGGAGGAAGACCAGACACGCGATGGCCACCGCCCAGCGGCGCGCGGAGACATAGGCAGTGCCGGCGCCTTTCAGCTCCGACCGCCGTGGCCACAGGAGCGACAGCGCGCCCCAGAACATCGCCGCGAAGATCAGGAACGCGAGTCCCAGGTGGGCCGTGAGGCGGAACTGCGACACACGCGGATCGTCGACCAGCCCGCTTCGCACCATGTACCAACCGAGCGCGCCCTGCGCCGCACCGAGCGCGAAGATGACGGCAAAGCGGACGCCATAACCACGGGGAATTTCCCGTCGTGCCGCGAACCACAGGAACGGCACAAGGAACACGAAGCCGATCAGGCGCCCGAGAAGGCGGTGGAAATATTCCCACCAGAAGATGCGCTGGAATTCGGGGAGCGACATGCCCTTGTTCACCTGCTGGTATTCGGGCGTGAGCTGGTATTTCGAAAAGACGGCCCCCCAATCGGCGTCGGACAGCGGAGGCAACGTGCCGATGATCGGCTGCCACTCGGTGATCGACAGGCCGGAATGCGTGAGGCGGGTGACGCCGCCGACGACGACGATCGCGAACACGAGCGCGCAGCACGCGAGCAGCCACGCGGCGATGCGACGATTCGCGCGCGTCGCGGCGATGTTGCGCGCGACGGCGGACGGGGAGGCCAAGCGATCCGCCAGCGTTGCCATGGCGCGAATTATCGCATGGGGTTCCTCGGCATCCGCGTTGGACGAGCCTACAATGACGGCAGACGCAAACGGCGCGTGAATGTCCGGCAGTTTCCCGAGATCACCGCGACTTTCGACAATCAATGCAACTCATCAAATGCCTCGCTCTGGTTTGTCTTCTGGTCATCAATGGCCATGCCGGCGCAATTGCCGAAGGCGCGCCCGCGCCCGCCCTCGAAGGCAGGTTGTTCGACGGCTCCCGCTTCGCGCTCGCGGACTACGCGGGCAAGGTGGTCGTGATCAACTTCTGGGCGACCTGGTGCGCGCCGTGTCGTGAGGAGATGCCGGCATTGGACGCGTATTATCGCCGGCACAAAAGCGAAGGCCTGGACGTCGTCGCCATCAGCATGGACAACTCCAGGGATGAAGCGAAGGCACGCGAAGTGATGCAGGCCTTCTCGTTTCCGGCCGCGTTCGGCCGCGAACTGAATGCGAAGGGCTATGGCCGCATCGCGCGCCTGCCGCTGACCTTCGTCGTCGATCGTCAGGGAGTGCTGCGCATGGATGGCCGGTACGGCAACCCGCTGCTCACCGCCGCCATCCTCGAGCGGACGGTTACGCCGTTATTGCGCGCGCGAATGAATACAGCCCTTGCCGGTCCGACGCACGCAACTGCTGCCTCGTCGTATCCGTAACTTTTCGAATTGGCTGTCCCGAGGCATTCAATGCGCGTGGGCCGTAGCGCCCATTGCTTCGACCGTGACCTTGATCTCCATCGCGCCGGCCCGTTCGAATCTCATCAGCAGAGGAATCCGGTCGCCCTGTTTCAACGGCTGTTTGAGGTCCTCCAGCATGATGTGGTAGCCGCCGGGTCGCAGCTCCACCATCGCACCCGGCTTGAGATCGATGCCTTTCACCGCATGCATCGTCATGATGCCGCCGTCCATGGCCATTTCGTGAATTCCCGCAACGCCTGCGGCGGGTGAAGTGACGCCGACCAGCCGGTCGGCCTCCTTGCCCAGATTTTCGATGGACATGAACGCACCGGCGACCTTGGCGCCGGGGGGTGTCGCGCGCGCGAACGGGTTGCTGACGCGCAGCGACTTCACCTGATATTCGTCGGCCATCGTGGCGCCGGAAACGAGTGCGGCGGCCAGCATGGCAAATGCGATGGAACGTCTCATCTCAACCATCCTTTTCTACTCGGGGATCGGATTGCGCGCGCAATTCTAACAGTCGGCAATCATTCGTTCGGTTTGCGCCGCGCAGTGATGCCGGGCGGCAGCTTCGCCGCGCGAATTGCTGCATGGCACAACGGGATTCGCGTTGACACGCCGGAGGCAACGCGGTTCAATTGGTCCGGCCACTTGACCAGAGCGCCGCCGAAATTCGGACCGAAAGGCGCCTTGCGTGGTTCCAACATCCTGAGGAGGAAGTCATGCGAGACCAGATACGCGTTGTGCTTCGCTGCCTGATGGTCGCCGGATTTGCGGTGTCCGCTGCCGCGTTGGCGCAGGCACCCATTACGTTGCACGGCGCCGTTCAGTTCAACGACGACCATGCGTTCAACAAGGCGCTGGTGAGATTCCAGGAGTTGACCGCGAAGTACTACGGCAAGCCCATCAACTTCGTCTTGCACAAGAACAGCGAGTTGGGCCTCGAGAAGGATTACTTCGCATTCATGAACCAGGGCATCTCGGTTGACTACGGCATCGTCTCGCCGGCGCACATGTCGACGTTCTCCAAGGCCGCGCCGTTCATCGATGCGCCGTTCCTGTTCCGCGACCTCGACCACTGGAACAAGGTACTCGACGCCGACACGCTGAAGCCAATCGCCGACGAGGTATTTGCAAAGGGCGACGTGATGCTGATCGGCTTCGCCGGCGGCGGCACGCGCAACATCTTCGCCAACAAGCCCGTGCGCAACATGGCGGAAATGAAGGGACTCAAGGTCCGCGTGCAGGGCGCGCCGATCTGGAGCAAGACGTTCGCGGCCGCCGGCATGTCGCCGACCGTGATCGCCTACGACGAGATCTACAACGCGATCCAGAACGGTGTGATCAGCGCCGGCGAGAACGAGGCCGCCGGTGTCGAAACGATGAAGTTCTACGAGGTCGGCCCGAACCTCAACATGACCGAGCATGCGATCACGATCCGGCCGATCTGCTTCTCCGGCAAGACGTTCAAGAAGCTGCCGCCCGACCTGCAGGTCGCCATTCTCAAGGCGGGCAAGGAGGCCGGCATCTATGGCCGCCAGCTGGAGTCAAGCCAGGATTCCGCAAAGCTCGACACGATGGAGAAGGCCGGCAAACTGAAGAAGATTCCGTTCGCTGACCGCGCCGCGATGAAGAAGGCGGCCGATCCGGTGATGGCCGAGTACGCGAAGGACATCGGCGCCGAGGCCATCTACAACAAGATCAACTCGATGTAGGAAATGTTAGGAGAATCCGGCGGAGGCGACGCTTCCGCCGGTCTTTTTTTGCCGCGATGCGGCAAGCTCTTGGGGTGCGCATGCGCAAGTTCATCGAAGTCTATTACCAGCTGCTTACCGTGCTGCTGGGCGCGACGGTCGCGATCCTGATCGTGCCGGTGACGGTCCAGATGGTTTCGCGTTTCACACAACTGATCCCCGCCTGGATCTGGACCGAGGAAATGGCGCGATTCCTGTTCATCTGGATGGTGATGCTGGGCGCGATGATCGGCGTGCGCGACGGGACGCACTTCGAATGTGACGTTTGGCCCGAGCTCGGGGCGCGCCCGAACGCGCTGCTGCGGATTGTCTCGACCGTGTTCGTCCTGGTGTTCGCGCTCGTGTGGGTCTGGTACGGCATCAAGTTCGTGCAGTTCGGCTGGAACCAGGCGTCCGAATTAGCTGAGATGCCGATGACCTGGATCTTCATCGCTTGGCCGTTAACGGGGGCCACGTGGCTGTTGTTCGGAGCCGAGCGCATCCGGGCGGATATTCGAATCGTGCGTGATGGTCCCGGGCCGGGAATCGAAACGCGGTCCGGCGAGATCAGAACCGGCAGCGCCGTATGAGCGGCGCCGGGCCGACCCAAGGCGCGAATTGCTCCCCCTCTGGGGGTAGCGCAGCGGCGATAGCCGCAAGCGTGGGGGTCCACAAATGACCGGCGCCGCGCTCACCCCGACCGTGGCGGCCCTGTGGCTGTTCGGCACGTTTTTCGTGTTCCTGGTCCTGCGCGTGCCGGTCGCCTTCGCGCTGGGTCTCGCGTGCCTGCCCGTGCTGTTCATCGAGCCGCGGCTTTCGCCAATGGTGGTGTTCAACACGACATTCAAGGCCTACAACTCGTTCATCCTGCTCGCGGTGCCGTTCTTCCTGCTCACCGCCAATCTGATGAATGTAGGAGGCATCACGGACCGCCTCGTCACATTGTCGCGGACGATGGTTGGCAACTTCCCCGGCGCGCTGGCGCAGATCAACGTGCTGTTGTCGGTGTTCTTCGCCGGCATTTCGGGGTCGTCGACGGCCGACGCAGCGAGCCAGGGCAAGATCTTCATCGAGGCGCAGGTCAAGGAAGGTTACGACCTCTCGTTCTCGATCGCGATCACCGCGGTGTCGGCGGTGCTGGCGGTGATCATCCCGCCGTCGATCCTGATGGTCGTGTGGGGCGGCGTGCTGCAAGTGTCGATCGGCGCGCTGTACCTTGCTGGCGTGGTCCCGGGGCTGCTCATCGGGCTTGCGCAAATGGCGACAGTGCACGTGTACGCCAAGGTTCGCCATTACCCCACGTATCCTCGGGCCACCCTGCGCGAATTCTTGTCCGCCGGCGCGGTGTCCGTGCCGGCGCTGATGACACCCTTCATCATCGTGGGCGGCATCCTGCTCGGCTGGTTCACCGCCACGGAGTCCGCCGCGGCCGCCGTGCTGTACGCCGCCGTGCTGTCGATCGTGTTCTACCGGGAGATGGGCCGCAAGGAATTGTGGCACGCGCTCCTCGAAACCGGCAGGCTGTCGGCAATCGCGCTGTTCTGCGTAGGGACGGCCTCCGTGTTCGGCTGGCTGCTGGCCTACTTCCAGATCCCCAAGGCGCTGCTCGAGAACGTGACGTCGTGGGGTCTGGGCCTCATGGGCGTCGGCTTCTTCATCGCGTTCGTGTTTCTCGTCGTCGGCTGCTTCCTCGACGCCATTCCCGCGATCATCATCGTCGGCACGACGCTGCAGCCACTGGCGGAATCGGTGCACATGCATCCGGTGTCGTTCGCGATCATCGGCATCGTCGCGCTTGCGTTCGGACTCGTCACGCCACCATACGGGTTGTGCCTGATGATATCCTGCGCGATCGCCAAGGTCCGCCTGCGATACGCGCTCAAGGATACGATGATCATGCTCGTGCCAATGCTGCTGGTGCTCGCGATGCTGATCGTCTGGCCTGAGATCCCGCTCGCGCTGCCGAGACTTATTCGGCCGGACTTCCTCAAGTAGCAGGCCCTATGCTCGCCGCCCGTCCCCTCTCCGCAGGCTTCGGCGTCGAGGTCGACGTCGACTTGTCGCAAACGCTTCCTGACGCTTCGTTCGCGCAACTCGAGAGCGCGTTCTATGAGGGGCAGGTGTTGGCGCTGCGCGCACAAAAACTCACTCCCGCGCAGTTCGTTGCCTTCGCCCGCCGGCTCGGGCCCCCGCAGCCGCACGTGATCGACCAGTTCCACCACCCCGAGGACCCGAACATCCTCATCCTGTCGAACGTGAAGAAGAACGGACAACCGACCGGCCTGCAGGACGCCGGATCGTATTTCCATACGGACTACTCATACTTGCAGGTTCCTGCGCGCGCGACCACGCTCTATTCGATCGTCGTGCCGAAGATCGGTGGAGACACGCTGTTCGCCAACCAGCAAGCCGCGTACGACGACCTTTCCACGGCAATGAAATCGCGCATCGAGCCGCTGCTGGGGATCCACCACTACGGCAATCGCCACGACGTGGACGAGGCGAGTCGCACCGCAGCGTCGGTGCTGACGGCGGAGCAGAAAGCGACGATGCCGGTGATCACGCACCGGATTGCGCGCCCGCATCCGGTGACGGGCCGCAAGGCGCTCTACGCGGTCTCTGGAAGTTCGTTCGGGATCGTCGGCATGCCGGACGATGAGGCGCTCGACCTGCTCGACGAGATGGCTGCGCATTCGACCAAGCCTGCGTACCTGCTTCGCTTCACGTACGGCGTCGGCGATGTCGTGATCTGGGACAACGCATCGCTGCTTCACTCCGCAACGCTGATCGATCCGGACGACGCACGCACGCTATGGCGAATCACGATGCTCGAACCCACACCCGTTGGCATGGCGCCGCAGGTGCTGGCGCCCACGTTCGCCGGTCAGACGATGTAGCGTTTTTGGTGTCCCGCGCGCGGGGGTCAGTCCTCGACGACGATGCTCACTTCCATGTCCTCGTGGTCATCGCCGCAAAGAGCAGAGTCGTCACCTGCCTCATTAGGGCCTGTTAACACTACATTCACTTGAGCGGCGCGATGCTTGCGGCCGCTTAGGCTAGGCGCGCGCGAGGCCGCGTGGCCCGTACTACGTAACGAGCAAGCAACAACGCCATGCGGCCGCAGGGCCCGCGCCCCGGAGGGTGATCCTCCAGTAAAGGCGCACTCTTTGTTGCCAATGCTCGCCGGGGAGTCTGCCCCGACTCCGCTTGTCGCCTCGATCGCGCCATTTCTGGAGGTCACGCTCATGCGGATGTAGTGTTAACAGGCCCTAATCAGTTCAACTTGTCTATCAATGCGATAGTTTCAATCAATTTCACAAATAGTCATTTTTCGCCTAAGATAATTTTCTACATTGCAAATCGGCGGCGACGCGATGACCTTGCGACATCGCACGCCATCCACGCAGTGGCGCCTCCCGCGACTGCTGTGCCGCGGGCAGTGAAGGCAGCGCCCGACACCAGCTGTTCATGCCGGCTGCGATACAGCGAACCAACGTGACCGAAAAGGATCCATGCAATGAAAAAACTAACCACGGCATCCGGCGCACCGGTCGTCGATAACCAGAACACCCAAACCGCCGGTCCGCGCGGGCCGGTCTTGCTGCAGGATGTATGGCACCTGGAAAAGCTGGCGCATTTTGATCGCGAAGTGATCCCCGAGCGCCGCATGCATGCAAAAGGGTCGGGCGCCTTCGGCATGTTTACCGTCACCCATGACATCACGAAATACACGAAGGCAAAACTCTTTTCAGCGGTTGGGAAAAAGACCGATCTGTTCATGCGGTTTTCCACTGTTGCCGGCGAGCGTGGCGCGGCCGACGCGGAACGCGACATCCGTGGATTCTCCGTCAAGTTTTATACGGAAGAAGGCAACTGGGATGTGGTCGGCAACAATACGCCGGTCTTTTTTCTGCGGGACCCGTTAAAATTTCCGGACCTGAACCACGCCGTCAAGCGCGATCCCAAAACGAATTTGCGCAGCGCTGACAACAACTGGGATTTCTGGACCCTCCTGCCTGAAGCGCTGCACCAGATCACGATCGTCATGAGCGACCGCGGCATTCCGGCGTCGTATCGCCACATGCACGGGTTCGGCAGCCATGCCTTCAGCTTCATCAATGCGGCCAACGAGCGTTACTGGGTGAAATTCCATTTCGAGTGCATGCAGGGAATCAAAAACTTGAGCGATGCCGAAGCCACCGACCTGATCGGCCGCGATCGTGAAAGCGCGCAGCGCGATCTGTTCGATAGCATCGAGAACAAGGATTTCCCGCGCTGGAAACTGCGAGTGCAGATCATGCCGGAGAAGGAAGCGGGCTCGTATCACCTCAATCCTTTCGATCTGACCAAGGTCTGGCCGCACAAGGATTACCCGCTGATCGATGTCGGCATTCTGGAGTTGAACCGCAATCCGGAAAACTATTTCGCCGACGTCGAACAGGCTGCGTTTTCGCCGGCCAACGTCGTTCCCGGAATCAGTTTCTCACCGGACAAGATGTTGCAGGGCCGCTTGTTCTCGTACGGCGACGCACAGCGTTACCGCCTCGGAGTCAATCATCACCAGATTCCGGTGAATGCGCCGAAATGCCCATTCAACAGTTACCATCGTGACGGCGCGATGCGGGTCGACGGTAACAAGGGCGCGACGATCGGTTATGAGCCCAACAGCAAGGGCGAGTGGCAGCAGCAACCGGATTTTTCGGAGCCGCCACTGGCGATCGAAGGCGCCGCAGACCACTGGGATCATCGGGCCGACAATGATTACTATACCCAGCCCGGTAACTTGTTTCGCCTGATGGCGCCGGAAAAACAGAAGCTGCTGTTCGAGAACACGGCACGTTCAGTCGGTGGCGCGTCGAAAGAAATCCAGCAGCGGCATATCGCCAACTGTACCAAGGCCGATCCGGCTTATGGCGCAGGTGTAGCGGCAGCACTGAAACGCGGTGCGTAAAAAACGCCGAATTGGGTGATCGGACCGACTGCAATTGATTGTTTTGGTAACAATCCTTGAACGCATGACCCAAGTCATGCGTTTTTTTTTGGTGCGTCGAGTTGTCCCGTTTCTCCAGACTTGCGCAAACCTACGCATAGGTCGCTTTGCTGCCGGATTCCTGATTCAGAGAGGCAGGTTTCGCCGCGCTCCTGCTACAATGGGGCGCGTACAATGATCCGACCCGTCATGTAGGAATGAACCGCGCAGACATAATCGAAGCTACCAGGCTTGTCGTAGGTGCGGCTGAACGTTGCCCCCGGGAGCATGAGGTCCTCTCCTTTAGCGCCGTCTTTGAAGGCCAGTCCATGCGGCGCCCCGTCGTTGTTGGTCCAAGTGACGTTCTGCCCCGGAGCGATCGTAATCTGCGCCGGCACGAAGGCGAAGTTGGCGATCGAGACCTCTGCTCCCGCCGCCCTACTCGCCGCCGCGTGCTGCGCAGCGACCTTGCGCGGCGCATTCCCTACCGCAATCCCGGTCGTCCGATCGGTCGCGAGGTCAACGACGGTGACGTCGTTCGAGCCTTCGTTGCTCACATACATTTTCTTGCCGCCGTCGGCGACATCGACCCAGTGCGGCTGCTTGCCCACGGCGATGCTGCGAATCGGCTTGTTCGTCGCCGGGTCGAAGAGCAATAACTCGCCGGGTCCCTGCACCACCACGACGCCAACCGTTGTTCCGGGAAAGTAGTTGGCGATATGCGGGGATGGGGCGGTGGGAATTTCCGCCACGACCCTGTTCGACTTTGGATCGAGCACCTGCACCGCATTCACGCCGGCGAGGGTGAAGTACAACGCTTTGCCGTCATGGCCGAATTCCAAGTCGCGCGGCGGCTTGTCGAGCGGCACGGTGGCAACGACGGAGCGCGCCGCGAGGTCGACCACCGCAAGCGCGAAGTGCCCCGGCTCCTGTGAGGTGATGTACGCTTGTCTACCGTCGGGGCGAATCGCGATGGTATGCGGCTTGGGCACGGGAACCATCGCCACGACGGCATGCTTCGCAGTATCGA
>JAYTIR010000397.1:0-10240 GCA_043731765.1 Burkholderiales bacterium | reverse complement strand
AATCAAGAAGATCTCCGGCGCCAATCTCGCCCGCAACTGGGTGATGATCCCGCACGTCACGCAGTTCGACGAGGCCGACATCACCGACCTCGAGGACTTCCGCGTCCAGATGAACAAGGAGAACGAAAAGGCCGGCATCAAGATGACGATGCTTGCGTTCATGATCAAGGCCTCGGTCGCCGCGCTTCGCAAATTCCCGGACTTCAATGCGTCACTGGACGGAGACAACCTGGTCCTCAAGAAATATTTCAACATCGGCTTTGCCGCGGATACGCCCAACGGCCTGGTCGTTCCGGTCATCAAGAACGCCGACCAGAAGCGCGTGCTGCAGATCGCGAAGGAGATGAGCGAAATGTCAGCGAAGGCACGCGAAGGCAAATTGGGTCCGGCCGACATGCAGGGCGGCTGCTTTTCGATCTCCTCGCTCGGCGGCATTGGCGGCACGGCCTTCACGCCGATCATCAACGCGCCGGAAGTCGCGATCCTCGGTGTGTCGAAAAGCGCGATGAGACCCGTCTGGAACGGCAAGGAGTTCGTGCCGCGCCTGATAGTGCCGCTGTCGCTCTCCTACGATCATCGCGTGATCGACGGGGCATCCGCCGCGCGCTTCACCGCGTTTTTCGCGGGCCTGCTCGCCGACATGCGGCGCGTCGTGCTGTAGAAACTTCTTTCAGAGGCTGCAATGAGCGCGATCGAAGTCAAAGTCCCCGACATCGGCGACTTCAAGGACATCCCGGTCATCGAGATCTTCGTGAAACCCGGCGATTCCGTGAAGCCGGAGGATTCGCTGGTCACGCTGGAATCCGACAAGGCGACGATGGACGTGCCCTCACCCGCCGCGGGCGTGGTGAAGGAGCTGAAGGTCAAGTTGGGCGACAGGGTCAGCGAAGGCAGCGTCATCGTCATCCTCGAAAGCGCAGCGGCGGGAGAGGCAAAGCCGGCTGCAGCAGCAGCGAAAGCGGCGGCGACTCCTGCACCGGCCAGCGCGCCGCCGGTCGCGCTTCCCGGCGCCGCAAGCTACAGCGGCAAGGCCGACATCGAATGCGAAATGCTCGTGCTGGGCGCCGGCCCCGGCGGCTACAGCGCGGCATTCCGCGCGGCCGATCTCGGCATGAAGACCGTACTCGTCGAGCGCTACGCGACACTGGGCGGCGTGTGCCTGAATGTCGGCTGCATCCCGTCGAAGGCGCTGCTGCACATCGCCGCGGTCATGGACGAGACGAAGGCCTTCGCGGAGCACGGCATCACGTTTGGCGCGCCGCAGATCGACCTCGAAAAATTGCTCGGCTGGAAGAACAAGGTCGTCGGCAAGCTCACCGGTGGCTTGTCGGGCATGGCGAAGGCGCGCAAGGTCGAGGTCGTGCGCGGCTACGGCGTGTTCCTCGACCCGCATCACGTGGAAGTCGATGTCACCGACGGCGCGGGCCAGAACAGAACTGGCGTCAAGAAGGTCGTCAAATTTCAGAAGGCGATCGTCGCCGCGGGATCGCAGTCGGTGAATCTCCCGTTCGTACCCGAGGATCCGCGCATCGTCGACTCGACCGGGGCGCTGCTGCTGCGCTCTGTTCCGAAGAGGATGCTCGTGGTCGGCGGCGGCATCATCGGCCTGGAGATGGGCACGGTGTACTCCTCACTCGGCGCGCGTCTTGACGTCGTCGAAATGCTCGACGGCCTGATGCAGGGCGTGGATCGCGATCTCTTCCGCGTGTGGGAGAAGATGAACAAGCCGCGCTTCGATCGCATCATGCTGAAGACGAAAACCGTCGCTGTCGAAGCAAAGCAGGATGCGATCTACGTTTCGTTCGAGGGCGAACAGGCGCCTGCTGGTCCTCAACCCTACGATCTCGTTCTGCTGTCGGTGGGCCGCAGCCCGAACGGAAAAAGGATCGCCGCGGACAAGGCCGGCATTGCGGTCACGGACCACGGCTTCATCCCGGTCGACAACCAGATGCGCACCAACGTGCCGCATATCTACGCGATCGGCGACATCGTCGGGCAACCCATGCTGGCGCACAAGGCCGTGCACGAAGGTCACGTCGCCGCGGAAGCCGCCTCGGGCGAGAAGTCGTACTTCGACGCGCGCGTGATTCCGTCGGTGGCCTACACCGATCCGGAAGTGGCGTGGGTCGGCGTCACCGAGGACGAGGCGAAGGCCAAGGGCATGAAGGTCGGCAAGGGCGTACTTCCCTGGGCCGCGTCGGGACGCGCCATTGCCAACGGCCGCGACGAAGGTTTCACCAAGCTCCTCTTCGACGAAGTGACGCACCGCATCGTTGGCGGCGGGATCGTCGGCACGCATGCCGGTGACTTGATCAGCGAAATTGCGCTGGCGATCGAAATGGGCGCCGACGCCGTGGACATCGGCAAGACGATCCATCCGCATCCGACGCTGGGCGAATCGGTCGGACTCGCTGCGGAGGTCTACGAAGGTGTCTGCACGGATCTGCCGCCGCCACGGAAGAAATAGTCTTGCCCAACGGCGTGCCTTTGCCATGACCCAGGACGAACTCAAACAAGCCGTCGCCCGCGAGGCGCTCAAGTACGTTGTCGACAACGCGTGGATCGGCGTGGGCTCCGGTTCCACCGCGAATTTTTTCATCGACGAGCTGGCGAAGATCAAGCACCGTTTCAAAGGTGCGGTGGCGAGCTCGGTCAAGACGGCGGACCGCCTGAAGGCTCACGGCATCGACGTCGAGGAGTTGAATAACGTCGACGACGTTCCCGTCTACATCGACGGCGCCGACGAAGTGACCGAACACGGCGCCATGATCAAGGGCGGCGGCGGCGCATTGACGCGGGAGAAAATCGTGGCCGCGGTCGCGCGCAAATTCGTGTGTATCGTCGACCAGTCGAAACTGGTCGGGGTCCTCGGCAAATTCCCGCTGCCGGTCGAGGTGATCCCCATGGCGCGCAGTTACGTCGCTCGCGAGCTGGTCGCTCTGGGCGGGCAACCCGCGCTGCGGATGGGTTTCACCACCGACAATGGCAACGTGATTCTCGATCTATCGGGACTGTCGATCGTCGACCCCATCGCCCTGGAGACGACCATCAACGGAATCGTCGGCGTGGTCACCGTCGGCCTGTTCGCGCGGCGCGGCGCGAACGTCATCCTCATGGGAACCCCGGACGGCGTAAAGACGATCACGCCGAATTGAACTTCCGGAACCCGTGACCCGCGGCGGCCGCGGTAGAATGCCCGCATGACCAACCTCAACGTTCCCGGTCTCGCGCATATCGTCGATGTCGCGGCGTACATGCGCGCGGTTGGCGCGTCCGCTCGCGTCGCCGCGCGCGAACTCGCGCGCGCGGACACGAACGCCAAGAACAAGGCGCTGACTGCGATGGCCGAGGCGCTGAGGCACGACAAGGCAAAACTTCTCGCTGCCAATGCGCAGGACGTTGCTGCCGCAAAGGCAGACGGCCAGGACGCGGCCTTCGTCGATCGTTTGACGTTGACTTCGCAAACCATTTTCGCAATGGCCGAAGGCTTGGACCAGATCACGGCACTTCCCGATCCGGTCGGCGAAATCACCGACCTCAAGTATCGCCCCAGCGGCATTCAGGTCGGCAGGATGCGGGTGCCGCTCGGCGTGGTCGGCATCATTTACGAGTCAAGGCCCAACGTCACCGCGGATGCCGCGGCGCTGTGCCTCAAGTCCGGCAATGCGACGATCCTGCGCGGCGGGTCCGAGGCCTTGCGGAGCAATCAGGCCATTGCCGTTTGCGTGCATCAGGGTCTGCGCGGCGCCGGACTCACCGAACGTGCCGTGCAGCTCGTCGTCACGACCGACCGCGCCGCCGTGGGTCACCTGATCACCGACGTGGACCACGTGGACGTCATCGTTCCGCGCGGCGGCAAGGGACTCATCGAGCGCATCACGAAGGAAGCGAAGGTGCCGGTCATCAAGCACCTCGACGGCGTCTGCCACGTCTACATCGACGCGTCGGCCGACGCCGACATGGCCATCCGCATCGCCGACAATGCGAAGACGCAGCGGTTTTCGCCCTGCAACACGATGGAGACGTTGCTCGTGCACGTCGACATCGCCGCGCGCGTTCTCCCACCGCTGGCCGAAATCTACGGCAGAAAAGACGTTGAGTTGCGCGGCTGCGAGCGCTCGCGCTCGATCGTGCCGTCGATGAAACTGGCGACGGAAGAAGATTGGTACACCGAGTATCTGGCGCCCATCCTGGCGGTGCGCGTCGTCGATTCGCTCGACGTAGCCATGACCCATATCGCGAAGTACGGATCGCAGCACACGGACGCGATCGTCACGGAAAATTACGCCAATGCGATGCGCTTTCTGCGCGAAGTCGATTCGAGTTCGGTAATCGTCAATGCATCGACGCGCTTCGCCGACGGCTACGAATATGGACTGGGCACGGAGATCGGCATCTCCACCAACAAATTGCATGCCCGAGGACCCGTCGGACTTGAAGGCCTCACGAGCCAGAAGTGGGTGGTTCTGGGCAACGGGCAGATTCGGACATAACGCTCCACGTGTCCTCTTCCGTTTCGATTTCGATTGCCACCAACAGCGCCATCGCCGCGGCAAAAGGCTTCGGCTGGTTGGTCACAGCTTCGCCGACGCTGTTCGCGGAAACGATCCATTCGCTTGCGGACGTCGGCAATCAGATACTGCTGAAGGTCGGAGAGGAGCGCGGAAGGGGCGCGCCCGACAGGGAACATCCGTTCGGGCGCGGCCAGGAGAAGTTTTTCTGGGCGCTCGTCTCCGCGGTCAGCGTGTTCTTCATCGGCTGCGGCATCAATCTGTATCACGGGGTGCACGCACTGATGCAGCGTCAGGCGGTGGAACCCTTCACGCCGCTCGTCATCGGCCTGCTCCTGTTTTCCCTCGTGCTTGAGCTCTGGACGTTCAGTGTCGCGCTGAAGGAAATCGGCGGCTGGGCCGGCCTGCGCGAGAATCGCACCAACACGACGGTACTCGCCGTGCTGCTCGAGGACGCGGTGGCGCTGCTCGGCATCCTGCTCACGCTTCTGGTCGCGGGAGTCTCCTGGATTTGGGGACCGAATCCGATATTCGATGCCGCGGTGGCGATCAGTGTCGGCGTACTGCTCGGCTTGATGGCGGTGTTTCTGGCCGCGTTGAATCGCCGGTTGCTTATCGATGCGTCGGATCCGGTCGTCGACGAAACCGCGCAGATGTGGCTCGCAGCGCGCAATATCCGGGGAACCGTGAGTTCGCTCGTGCTGGACGTCGACTGCGCCGTGGTGTTCGTCCGGGCGCAGCATGAAGTGCGCGATTCCTTCGCGGTCGGCGAGGCGATGAAGGCGAAGCTTGCCACGACGGGCAAGAAGGTCGATGCGGTCTACTGGAAATTCGCGGCAGGTGCGTAGCTTCCAGCTCGCTCCCCTTGCATCCTCGATCCTCGAGTTCTGGTTCGGAGCGCAGAATTCGAAGGCGCGTGGTGCGGCGCGTGACGAGTGGTTCCGCAAAGACGCCGCATACGACGCCGAAATCCGGACGCGCTTCGGCGACGCCACCGACATTGCGCTCGCAGGCGGCTATGGCGAATGGTGCGCTCTCCCTTCGGGCGCCCTTGCCCGCGTACTGCTGCTCGACCAGTTCACGCGCAATATCCATCGCGATACGCCGACGTCGTTCGCCGGCGATGCGCGCGCCCTGGCCACCGCACAGGACGTCGTCGATCGAGGCCTGGACCATGCACTCGATCCTTACGGTCGCTGGTTTCTTTACATGCCTTTCGAGCACGCCGAGGATCGCACGGCACAGCAACGATCGCTCGCGTTGTTCAGCGCGCTGGCGGAGGAGACGGGACTCGCGGCGCCGCTCGAGTGGGCGCGCAAACACGCGGACATCATCGCGCGCTTTGGCCGTTACCCGCATCGCAACGCGATACTTGGGCGCGCGTCGACGCCGGAGGAGCTCGCGTTTCTCGAACAACCCGGATCGCGGTTCTGATCACGATTCCGCGCGATGACGCCGAAGCCTGATCCCGTCGCGCTGCTTGGCGGCACCTTCGATCCGGTGCATTACGGGCATCTGCGATTCGCTGACGATGTGCGTCGCGCACTTGGGCTTGCAGAAGTACGCCTCGTTCCCGCGGGCGATCCGCCGCACCGCGAGGGGCCGTCGGCAGCGGCCGCCGATCGCCTGGCCATGCTGCACCTCGGGGTCGCGGAGTTTCCAGGCCTCGTCGTGGACGAACGCGAAATGCGTCGCGCCGGGAAAAGCTACACGGTGTTGACACTGGAAGAGTTGCGCAAGGAGTTCCCGAAAAGTCCCTTGCTCCTGCTGCTGGGTGCAGACGCCTTCCGCGGCCTGCCCTCGTGGCACCGGTGGCGAGAAATTTTCGACCTTGCGCATCTCGTCGTCGTGGAACGGCCCGGAGTAAACCTCGAAGCAAGCCTGCCGGCGCCGCTGCTTCCGCATTGGCGGGAAAGGCTTGTCGAAGACCCGGAAATCATTCTTGCACGGCCCGCAGGGGCCATTCTTGTCCAGCCGATCGCGCCGCTCGCGGTCTCGGCCACGACGATCCGGGAACAGCTCGCGCCGGGTAACATCGCCGGCGACAATTGGCATGGTTTGCTCCCGCCAGCCGTTTTAGCCTATATTGACCTCCACCACCTCTACCGCCAACGATCGGATGCGCCTTAACAAACTGCAGCAAACCGCCGTTTCCGCCCTCGAAGACATCAAGGCCCGCGACATTACGGTCCTCGATGTTCGCAGGATCACCAGTTTCTACGATTCGATGATCATCGCCAGCGCCGAGTCGAACCGGCAGGTGAAGGCTCTCGCGCATCATGTCCGCGACAAGTTGAAGGAGGCCGGCGCGACCATCATCGGCGTCGAAGGCGAAGAGACGGGCGATTGGGTGCTCGTCGATTGCGGCGATGTCGTCGTCCACGTCATGCAGCCCGCCATTCGTGCCTACTACAACCTCGAGGAACTCTGGCAAGACCCCGTCTCGAAGCAACGCGCGAAAGCGGCCGCTTGACTGCCTGATGGACAACTCCGGTGTCATTTCCAACAGCAGATTCCTCGCTGCGCTCGGAATGACACGATGAAGCTTCGCATCGTCGCGCTGGGCCACAGGATGCCCGCATGGGTGGCGACGGGATTTGCCGAATACGCCAAGCGGCCGCCACGCGAGTACGCGATGGAACTCGTCGAGCTGAAGCCCGCGACGCGCGATCCGGGCAAACCCGCCGCCCAATTGCTCGCGGCCGAAGCGCTGCGCATTCGCGCCGCCTGCGCTGGATACACGGTGGTCGCACTCGACGAGCGTGGCGCCACGTGGACCACGCGGCAGTTGACGGAGCACCTGCAACGCTGGCGCGATTCCGCACAGGACGTCGCATTCGTCATCGGCAGCGCGGATGGCCTCGACGATGCGGTGAAACGGGACGCGTCCGCGGTATTCGCATTGTCGGCGCTGACGCTGCCCCACGGCCTGGCACGGGTCATGCTCGCCGAACAACTTTACCGTGCGGTCAGCGTGCTCGCTGGCCACCCCTACCACCGTGACTGACAATCGCATTTACCTCGCGTCCCGCAGTCCTCGGCGGCAGGAACTGCTGCGCCAGATCGGCGTCGACTTCGAAGTAATTCGGTTGCGCGAAGCACCGGGCCGCGATCCGGATGTCGTCGAGGGCCCGCGCGATGGCGAATCGGCGCCCGACTATGTGAGGCGCATCGCACGGACCAAAGCCAACGTGGGCTGGGAGCGGATGACCGAGCGCGGCCTGATCGCACGGCCGGTCCTCGGCGCAGACACGGAAGTGGTTCTGGAGGGACACATCTTCGGAAAGCCCGCCGATGCACCTCACGCGCTGGAAATGCTGGACCGGCTCAATGGCCGCACTCATCTGGTCATGACCGCGGTCGCGTTGCGCTGGGAGCGCGAATTTGTCCTCACGGTTTCCACCTCCCAGGTGACGATGCGCGAATTGACCGCGGACGAAATGTCCCGCTACATCGACTCCGGCGAACCCATCGGCAAAGCCGGCGCCTACGCCATTCAGAGCCGCGCAGCGTCGTTCATCACCCGCATCGAGGGGAGTTATTCCGGCGTAATGGGTTTGCCGCTGGCGGAAACCGCCGCGGCGCTCGCCAGGATTGGCCGGTCCGTGCTGTAAAATCGGGGACGACATGCACGAAATCCTCATCAATGTAACTCCGCAGGAAACGCGCGTCGCCATGCTCGAACAGGGCGTGGTGCAGGAGTTGCACGTCGAACGCTCCAGCGCGCGCGGCCTGGTCGGCAACATTTGCCTGGGCCGTGTCGCCCGCGTGCTGCCGGGCATGCAGAGCGCGTTTGTCGAGATCGGCCTCGAGCGCGCCGCGTTCCTGCACATCGCCGACATCTGGGAACACCGCCAGAACGGACACGGCGGCGAGCAAAAGCCCATCGAAAAAATCCTGCATGAAGGCCAGTCCCTGCTCGTGCAGGTGATCAAGGACCCGATTGGCACCAAGGGCGCGCGCCTCTCGACGCAGGTGAGCCTGGCCGGGCGACTCCTCGTGTTCCTGCCGCAGGACTCGCACATCGGCATCTCGCAGCGCATCGGCGACGAGGCCGAGCGGGAAAGCCTGCGCGAGCGCCTTCAGCTCCTGCTGCCGGAAGGGCTCACCGGAGGATTCATCATCCGCACGATGGCGGAATCCGCGTCGGAGCGCGAGATGCAGACCGACATCGAATATCTCACCAAGCTGTGGGGTGACCTCAACGTGCGCTCGCGCGAAGTTCCCCCCGCCTCGCTGCTGTACCAGGACCTGAACCTCGCGCAGCGGGTGCTCCGGGACATGGCTACCGAGGAAACGTCGCGCGTCGTGGTCGACTCGCGCGAGACGTTCGTGAAGATGCAGGACTTCGCGCGCGCGTACACGCCCGCGCTGGCGGAGCGCGTCACGCATTACGTCGGCGACCGGCCACTCTTCGACCTGCACGGCGTCGAGGACGAAATCGAGAAAGCGCTGTCGCGGCGCGTCGATCTCAAGTCGGGCGGCTATCTCATCATCGACCAGACCGAGGCCATGACGACGATCGACGTCAATACCGGCGGCTTCGTCGGCGGCCGCAGCTTCGACGACACGATCTTCAAGACCAACCTCGAAGCCGCGCAGGTGATCGCCCGCCAGCTGCGGATGCGCAATCTGGGCGGCATCATCATCATCGACTTCATCGACATGGAGAACGCGGATCACCGCGCGGCCGTGCTCGCCGAGTTGAACAAGGCGCTGGAAAAGGACCGCACGCGCCTCACGGTGAACGGCTTCACGCAGCTGGGGTTGGTCGAAATGACGCGCAAGCGCACGCGCGAATCGCTCGCGCATGTGCTGTGTGAATCATGTCCCACCTGCCACGGACGCGGCGAACTCAAGACGGCACAGACGATCTGCTACGAGATCCTGCGCGAAATCGTGCGCGAGGCAAAGCAATTCAACGCGCGCGAATTCCGCATCCTCGCGGCGCAATCGGTGATCGACATGTTTCTGGACGAGGAGTCGCAGAGCCTGGCGCAATTGGGAGATTTCATCGCCAAGCCCATTTCGCTGCAGGTGGAGACCGTGTATACGCAGGAGCAGTACGACATCGTCCTTATCTAGGTAAGCTGACGATGTTCGCCAAACTCTGGGTCCGCGCCAAGTCGATCTTCGACCGGCTCTTCGCAAGCGAGCCCGAACCGGGCCGATTCGAATCGGGATCGAAATGGAGTCTGCGCGGCTTTGTCGCGGCCGCGCCGTTTGTCGCGCCGAGCCGCGAATACCTGGTCTACGTTCCCAGGGGACGCTCGGTCTGGCGGCGCGCGCCGCTCATCGTGTTGTGCCATGGCTGCAGGCAGACGCCGGAGGAGTTCGCGCAAGGTTCGCGCATCACCGATCTTGCGGACCGGCACGGGTTTGTCGTCCTGTTGCCACGACAGAAGGACAGCGCCAATCCATGGCGCTGCTGGAACTGGTTCGATACGCGAACCATGAGCGGCGCGGGGGAGGCGGCAATCGTCGCCGCGCAGATTCGCTCCGTGCGCCGCCGCTACCGATGCCATCGCCAACGCGTGCTGGTGGCGGGCATGTCCGCAGGTGGAGCCTTCGCCGCGGTAATGGGTGTTCGCTATCCCGACCTGGTCAAGGCAGTGGCCGTGCATTCGGGCCTCGCCTGTGGTGCCGCGAAATCTCCGCTGTCCGCGATCGCGGTCATGCAGAGTGGACCGGAGCAGGACGTGGCCGCGATCGGCGACGTCGCGCGCGCC
>JAYTIR010000396.1:0-4266 GCA_043731765.1 Burkholderiales bacterium | reverse complement strand
CAGGCGTTGGGCCAGGTGCTGGAGATGATGGGATTCCGCCCGATCGCGCGGCATCGCTCGCGCGAGGTGCTGCTCTATCGGCAAGGCGACATGAACGTCATCGTCAACGCGCATGCCGGCGGCCAGGCCCGCACGGTGCTGCCGTCAGAGACGCCGATGATCGCGGCAATTGCGCTGCGCGTGCGCGACGCCGCGGCCGCGTACCGGCATGCACTCGAGCGTGGCGCCTGGATCGTGCCATCGAAAGTGGAAGTGATGGAACTCAACATTCCCGCGATCCATGGCGTTGGGGCGAGCCGAATCTATTTCGTCGATCGCTATCGGGATTTTTCGATCTACGACGTCGATTTCACGCTGAATCCCGGCGTCGATGCGCACCCTCCGGCGCTGACCGGCCTGCACTGGTTCGGCATCGTCCAGTATGTAGGCAACGACCGCACCGCCGATTGGACCGTGTTCTACACCGCGCTCTTCGGCTTCAAGGTCCTGCCCGACGAAAAGCGCTACGGCATCCTGACCAAGGGGCGCATCCTGGAAAGCCCGTGTCATCGTTTTTTCCTGCAATTGATCGAGCCCATGCCCGGAATTTTCGAGGCCGAGCCTGCCGAGATGCTTCAGCGCGTCGGCCTCGGTACCCCCGATGTTCTGGCAGCGGTCGCGGCGCTCAAGCAACGTGGCGTGGCATTCGTGGAGTCGCAGGGCGTGCATTCCGAGACACGCGGTGCGCTCACAAAGAGCTTGCTGGGCGGCGTCATGTTTGAGCTGGTGCACCATGAAACTTGACGATGACGGCGGCGGTGCGCCGTTGAATGCGCCGCTCCCCAACATCCGTGACTTCGGAATGGATACGATTTCGCTGGCCGGCACGTTGCCGGCCAAGCTCGCGGCAGTTCGGCACGCAGGTTTTTCTCAGATCATGTTGTCGGCGCGCGACCTGGCGGGTCACGCCGAAGGAATGGACGCCGCGGTCGAAGCCGTGCGCGCCAGCGGGTTGCGAGTCACTGGCTTCCAGGTGCTGCGCGACTTCGAGGGTCTGTCGGGGCATCTGCACGAATACAAGATCGACGTCGCGAAATCGATGCTCGAGATGTGCCATGCGCTCGGTGCAAAGGTGCTGCTCGTGTGCTCGTCGACGTCCACCCACGCCACGAGTGACGCTGACGCGTTGGCGAGCGACCTGCGCAAGCTGGCCATGCTGGCCTTGCCGTTGGGAATCAAAGTCGCCTACGAAGGCCTGTCGTGGGGCCGCACCATCAACGAGTTCACGTCGGCTTGGGACGTCGTGTCTCGCGCCAACGCGCCCAACCTCGGGATCGGCATCGACTCGTATCACATCGTCGCCACCAAAACCGCGCTCGACGAGCTGGACGTTCTCGACCCCGTGAAGATATTCCTGGTGCAGCTCGCCGATTTCATGTGGCAGGAAGTGCGTACCGCCGAGGAGCGCATCGCCACCGCCCGCCATTTCCGCGTCTTTCCCGGAGAAGGCGTGCACAGCGAAACATTGGCTGAACTGGTGACGCGGCTGGATGGCATCGGTTACCGCGGCGATTACAGCTTCGAAGTTTTCAACGACGACTACCAGCAGATGCCGCTGTCGACCGTGGCCGCGCGTGCGCGCCGTTCGGCGCTCTGGCTCGGCGAGGACGTGTTGCGGCGGGCGGTGCCTCTGCCCAATCGCATGCGGCTGCAACGCACCAACGCGTGAATTGGGCAACATCCCTGGTTTGCGCGGCGGCACTTGCCGCCCCCGCTGCGGGACAAACCCCAACACCATTGGTGGAGAGGTCAAGACATTGAGCCCGGGGGAAGGCTTGTTTATCGCCAACGGTAACGCAGCGACGCTGAAGGCGGGAGGCGATGGTCCGTCGACCGTCCTGCACTTCCTGCTCGCCCCGGCCGCGGATCTCGATAAGCCGCTCGCAGCGCCACCCGCCGTTGTGCAAAAGCTCTATCGAACGGCAGCACGTCTTCCCGCACTGAAGCCCGGCCGTTATGACCTCAACTTGACGCGACTTGCCTTTCCGGCGCAGATGCCGTTCAACTCGCCGCACCATCGTTCAGCTGCGGCGCTCTACTACATCATCTCTGGAACGGGTGCTAACACGGTCGAAGGCAAGTCAGAGGCCAAGTCACCCGGTTCCTTTATCTACGAACCGTCCGGTCTTGTGCACCATTGGGGAAACCCCGGCGCTGTGCCGGTTTCATTCCTGGTGTTCAACATCAATCTGGAAGGCGTGGCTGCGGTCCTTCCTGGTGCGCCCGCGAAAGGTCAGTAGTGGTTGTCGAGGGCGGCGCGAACCGGACTTCCTTCAACGCCTCGTCCGGCAATACATAGGTTGTCTTGAGAAGGTCGTCGCCGTCATCGACCACCGTCGGGAACACGGCGCCGCGTAACAATACGACGCCGAAAATTTCCTGTACAAGCTGGCTGAACTTTAGGAACGCGACCGTTTCGCCGGTCTCGAGATTGACGATCCAGACGCCGCTCATGCGATCGCGGTTCGCTTCGGTGATCGGTATGTCGGTGAAGGCATTCGTCTCCCGCAGTTGCGAAAGTCCGATGAACGCGACGTTGCCGATGAGGTCGAGCCCGCGCGTGAAGCCAGGTACGCGCGCCACGGTTTCGGTCTTGCCCGTGGCGAGATCGACGGTCGCAAGGCCACCGCGGCCGGATTCGAGCAGCCACAATCGACCATTGTGCCAGCGCGGACTGTGCGGCATCGAAAGCCCGCTCGCGATTACCTCTCGGCTTGCGTAATCGAGCAGCACGCCGCCATTCCTCTTGTTGGAACGCCAACCTTGCGGCGTGTCGGTCGCGCCAAGCGCCGTCAAATATTTTGGCGTGCCGTCGATTACGGCCATCCCATTCAGATGGCAACGGTCCTCGGGGGCGAGGCTGGTGATGAAACGCGGTCGCCATCGCGGCACGAAACTGTGATCGTGATCGAGCGTGCACAGGCACGAGAACAATGTATTGACGTACCAGCACTCGCTGCCGGTAAGCGCGATTTCGTGGATGTCGATGTCACCGGTGATGTGATGGTTGCGCAGCGCGTAGACGGCGTCATGGCGTCCCGGCGGGTCAAGGCGCGCGCTCAGGTCCGGAACGTTGCGATACTCGCGTACGCCCGTCTCGACGCCGACGACGAGCCTCTGTCCGTCGGTCGCGACGCCCATCGGCTTGCGCATCGCGGCGAAATGCGTGTTCAGCGTGTGGCCGTCCGGTCGCGCGACGATCACATGACCGGTCTGATAGGTTGTGATGAGCAGCGAAGCATGCAACTGCTTCAGGATTCCGGGCAGGTTGGACGTGTGCACGCTTGCCAACTGATTCGCGGCAGATGCTGACAACGGAGGTGCCGCTGCAGCAGACTCCTCGGGAACAGTAGCGACGGGATCTGGCATGGCGGGCTCCGGCTGGGGATGCAGTTGAATGGCGCTTGGCGTCCCGGAGCCGGCGAGCGCGCGGGCCGCAACGAAATGCCGCGCCCTTTGCGCAATCGGCGCCAGCGTCGGCAGCATCGGCGCCAATGCCGACTCATGGCGTCGCCATTTATCGGGACCTGGCGGCGTCACGGTGTGCGCGGAAAACGGCAACTCACGCGGCGGCGAACGGTCGAAGGTGACATTGGCGAATTCGCAGATGGCGCGCAGCGATCCTTCCGGGTCGGCGAGGAAATCGCGAAAGTTGAGCGCTCGAACGCGGTCGCTTGGAAGCCGCTCCAGATCGTTCAGCAGCCGCTCCTGCGTGATACGCCACTGGGCCGCCACGATGTCCGGCAGTGGTCGTCCGGCCAACTCGCGCCAGCCGGGCACGAGAAGATAGGACCAGGGTGGACCCGGCCAGTCGGGCAAATCCGGATGCATGATGAAGCGCCGCGATTGCCAGCCTTCGATCAGGCTTGCCAGGCTTTCCTCGGGTTCCCGCCAGAGGTAGAGAAAACGGGCGTCCGGAAACACCTCGAGAAGAAACGGCACACGCAACGCGTTCTTCGGAGTTTTCTCGAGGAATTGCCACGCATTGCCATCGGCCGGCAATGGGCGGCCCTCTCGGTCACGTACGGCAGCGGCAAATCGAACGCGCAACTCGGCGGCGACGTCGGCTGTTGCGTCCGACGCGGCAAGAACGTTCGAATCGAAGCCGCGCTCAGCCGGCCGCAGCGCGGCGATGCCTTCGATCTGGAGATGGCTTTCGTTGCCGACCGTGAACCAATCTGGGCTGCAGGCAGCGAGCCTCTCAAACAGCAAGGTACTTCCCGAGCG
>JAYTIR010000395.1:0-2130 GCA_043731765.1 Burkholderiales bacterium | reverse complement strand
ACCTGACCCGAGTTCGGCAGATTGGTCGCGGTCGCCCCGTAGATGTAGTGGAGGTTGCCGCCGTTGTTGGTCACCGTCTCGCCATTCCCCAGTCGCTGCTGAATCGTCGAACCGGGGCCGGCCCAGCGACCCCAGTTGATGCCGCCGGCCGCGGCATTCGAACCGGTATCGACGATCGCTGCCGTGCCGACGTTGGCATTCAGGCTGCCGTTGACGAACGACGTCATCTGGGCGGCGGGATCGAGCACGATCGCCGCGCCGCCGCCGGTTGAGCCAAGTTCGATCGTGTAGCGGTCGGAGCCGACCGCGGCGGTGATGTTTTTCGGAACGAACACCGGTCCCTTGCTCAAGTCCTCGGTCGCCACATAAACGAACGGCGGCAACGGGAGCGACGGATCGATCGCAACCGGAGGAACTGCTTTGAATACGAAATCGGTCGGTGCTGCGCGTCCGCCGACCGGGCGGCCGGACAGCCAATTCGCAAGGAACAACGGCGGTCCGATCAGGCGCCGCGGCGCTTCGTCATCGGGCACGAAGAAGAATTCTCGCTCGCCGTATTCGTCGGTGATGCCCCGTGCGTTCACGCTCAGTCGACCGTCGAACACGCCTCCGTACAGTCCCGCGGCGGCAGGTTCGCTCGCTTCATTGTCGCGGCACTGCCCGCGGCCGCAGATCAGAAGTTGATAGTGCGTGCCGCGGATGCCGATCGTCGCCTGCGTGGTCAGGACCTGATACGTGTCGCGGTTGACCTGCCCGACCTGCCCGGTGACCGTGCGAAAGCCGCCGCGCACCAGCCTGAACACGGCGCGTTCGGAACCGTCGGTGGCGCCGGCGAAAGAGTAGGCCTCGATGCGGAATTCCGAATCGGGCTTGAGCGCCACGAGCGCGCTGTCCGAGAAACGCAGCTGGGCATTGCTTTGCGCGCCCGTAATCACCGTATCGCCAGTGTTGACAGTCGCGCCCGCCGCAAGGCGCGTGCGCTCGGCGCCGCGCACCATGGTGACCTCACCCACGGCCAGCACCACCCGCGCTGCCTGCGCCAGCGCATCGGTGGCGAGCGCCGCCATCAGCACGAAAGCGGCGAATGCGGCCACGCAATTCAACCGGAGGGGACGATTCGGGCGCATGGGGTCGGGTTCTCTAGCGATAATCGTAGCGCAGCTTCAACGCAATGACGTTGCGCGCGTACTCGTAGAGGGAAATGTTCGAATCGTTGCGCATGTACTGGTACTCGAGCTTCGTGCTCCAGTTGCGCGTGAAGAAATACGCGACGCCGGCATCGACGACGAAATTGTTGTCGCGCCGCGTGACGTCGATGAGAGGTATGGCACCGTCGTAGTTGCTGCGCACGTACGACAGCCCGCCGGTCAGCGACCATTGCGGCGCCGGCGAGGCATTGACGGTGGCCGTGATGCCCACCAGATTGCGCGCGAGATCGGGGCGGTCCTGCCGGCTGCGCTCGTCGCCGCCGAATGCCAGCACGTCAAGCACCGGCTGCCATCCCGTGAGCCACCAACGCCGATAGCCGACGGCAAGCGACGCCAGGCCGACGTTGCGTGCCTGATTGGCGCCGCGGTAGCTGATCCACGCATATTGCGGAGCAAGCCACAATTGCGATTGCTCGTTCAACTGCCGGCGCCACTCAACCCCGAGCCCGTTGGTGCTGCGGTAGCCATTGCCGTCGAGGAGTATTTCGCCGTACGCGTAATTGGCGGAGAAGGTATTGGCACCGGAAAGGTAGCTCGCGCTGACCGCTGCGCCCAGGTTCGCCAGGTCGAATTCCGACTCACGCGCGTAGAAATTGCCGCTGCCCCAACCGCTGGCGCTCAGGAGCACGCCCGGAGCGATCGGATAATCGTAGGTCGCGCCCGCGGAAACCACCGCGAAGCCGGCGCCCTTCTTGACGCCGAAGTCCGCGACCGTGACCGGCCCCAGCACGGGAAGCGTCAGGTCGGCCTGCGCGACGCCTGCGTTCACGTTGCTGTCGTATCCGCCGCCGAATTCCACGAAGGCGCGCAGACGCGGCGTGTATCGGGCTTCGCGGCGGAGCAGCACATCGAGGTAGCGCTCGACGCTGGCGCGCACGGCGGGCGGCAGGTCGAGCTTCGCGATCGCGTCGAACTCGCGCCG
>JAYTIR010000394.1:0-8165 GCA_043731765.1 Burkholderiales bacterium | reverse complement strand
CATCGACGCGAGATTCGAAAGCGCGAACAGCCGATACGGACTGCGCCCGGGAAAGCCGCGCGCGAACCATGCCTGGACCAACGGGCTGGTGGTGGAAAGGACGAAATAGGGGAGCCCGATGGTTATCGTGAGCAACCCCAGGATCAGCCAGATCGGATTCTCGCCTCCCAGAGGTTTCCAGAACGCGCCCGGAATGATCGGCAGCACGGCGAGGCTCAACACGAGCAACGCGATATGCAGTTTTGCCTGCGCGCGAGGAGCCAGCCGGCGTACTGAAAAATCGGCGTAGGCGTAGCCCAGAAGCAACGCGGTCTGGAAGAAGACGAGACACGTCGTCCACACGGCCGCGGAACCACCGAACCACGGCAGGATCTGCTTTGCGACGATGGGCTGGAGGAGAAAAAGCAGGAACGCGCTAGCGAATATCGTCAGGGCGTGGAGCAGCATCGGCAGGCGCAGTCGCGGGAAAGGACAACGGCGCATTGTACTGGCAAGCGCTCCGCGCGAACCGTCCGCACGGGCCGCGGCAGTCGAATCCGACTGCGTCAGTAGGTCGTGCGCGGACGGAAATACTCGACCCGGTCGATGGACTTGACGCGCACTTCCCGGACTTCCACGCCCTGCAACAACTTGAGCGGGATTTCGGTGCCGGCGCCGCCGCGATTCCAGACCTTCCTGTAGAAGTCGGCCTGCGTGCGCACGCCCTCGTCACCGACGGCCAGGATGATGTCGCCAACGGATACGCCCGCGCGGTCGGCCGGGCCTTCCGGTGAAATGCGCGAGACCACCAGCCGTCCCTGCGCCTCGCCGGTCGACACGCCCATCCACGGCCGGGCGGGTCCGGCCCGGTGTCCGGCCTTGAGTAGATCGCCCAGGATCGGCTTCAGCAGGTCGATCGGAACGAACATGTTGCCGGGAATTTTCGGATCGCCGTCGTTGGCGTCGCCCACGATCAACGAGCCCACGCCGAGCAACTTCCCGTCCTTGTCGAACAACGCGGCGCCGCTCCAGTTGAGCGTGGGCGGGCTCGTGAAGATTGCCTGGTCCAATGCGTATTCCCAGCTGCCCGAAAAGGCGCGCTTGGAGACGACATACGCAAATGCAACGCCGTCATCGCCCGCGCCCGCGATCATCACCGGCTCGCGGTTGGCGAGCTTGCCCGAGTCGCCGAAGGGCACCGGCTTGGCGTCCATGGGCGCGATCGTGCGCACCAGCCCCAGGCCTGTGACATGGTCGTAGGCGATGACCTGCGCGGCAAAGCTCCGGCCGCGGTTGTCCGTCACGCTGACATCTTCGGCTTCGACGATCAGGTAGCCAATCGTGAGAATGAGGCCGCGGTCACCGATGACGACTCCCGAGCCTTGCCGCTCGCGGCCCAGCGTTGCGGCGCTGCGCGCATCCGGGACCGCCTGCATCGAGATCTTGACGACGGCGGCAAAGAGCTTCTCGGCGTCGACACCTTCCTCGACCCTGGTTCGCGTTTCGGCTGTACTGTCCTTGGCTTGCGCGTGTGCGGCGGGAGTGGCAACCAGCAGACAAAGCGCCAGCACGGCGATCAACCACACGAAGAACATCCGCAACCGCAAAGGGAAGAGCGTTCGGTACGAGGTCATGACGACCTCCGGCTTCGAGTTGGCGGACGCAACGCGCCGGTCCGCGCAGAACAAGGCGGCAGGCGGGTATTGGGTCGCGCCTGCGACGCAACTATAGCGCTATGCGTGCGCAACGCAATGGTAGAGGACCCGGGCGACGCGCCCGGGCCGGCCCCGCGCGACGAATTCGGCAACGCATCGGTGTAGCATGACCCACCCACGCGGGCTCCCACACCGACAATGGAGACGACTCCTGTAACCCGCCGCCTCGCGGCAATCGTCATCGCCGACGTGGTGGGCTATACGCGCCTGATGGAGCGGGACGAAGCCGGCGCGCACGCGCGCCTGCGCGAGATCCGCGACAACGTAACCGATCCCCGGATCGCCGAATACGGCGGGCGCATCGTCAAGACCGCCGGTGACGGGATGTTGGTGGAGTTCCCCAGCGCGACCGCGGCACTGCGCTGCGCGGTTGAGGTGCAGCGGGAGATGGGACACAGGAACCTCTACGCCGCCGCCGACACGAAAATCGAGTTTCGTATCGGCATCAACCTGGGCGACATCCTGATCGATGGCGACGATATCGCCGGCGACGGAGTCAATGTCGCTGCGCGACTGGAGACACTCGCGGAACCGGGTGGGATCTGCATTGGATCAACCGTCTACGAACAAATTCACGAAGACCTTGGATTCGGTTTCGTCGATATGGGCGAGCAACAGGTAAAGAACATCGCACGACCGATCCGCGCGTTCCGCGTTACCCTCGGCAAGGGCGTCACGCCGAGGCTCCGCATGGAGAAAATATTTCGCGGCAACCGCCGGGCGTGGGTAGCGGGTGCAATCGGGTTGGTGACCATCGGAATTGTGGCGACGTTTTTCGTCCGCGGATGGCCCGGCCAGCCCGCGACGGCGCCCGCTGCGACCGCAACGGCCTCGGTACAACCGCCCGCGCTATCCATCGCGATAATGCCCTTTGCCGTCGCGGGAGGGAATGCCGCTGACGAACATTTCAGCGAGTCGTTCAGGCAGGAGGTCACGACGGCGCTCGGGCGCGCGGCGCGGTACGCGAAAGTCATATCCCATGGACTCACGTCCAGTTACAAAGGCAAAGCGATCGATGCCCGCGTAGTCGGGCGCGAGCTCAACGTCCGCTACCTCGCCGAAGGGGAGTTTCGCCGTGCCGGCGACAAGCTCGTGCTCGATGCGATGCTCATCGACACCGCAAGCGCTTCACAGGTCTGGAACGGCCGGCTCGATATCCCGGTGGCACATCCGGCCGCGCAGAATGATGCGGTCGCTGTGCAACTTGCGCGGAGGATTCGCTACGCACTCTTTGACGCCGAGACGCAGCGCGCTGCGCATCAGTCCGGCACGAATGCGAGTACGGTTGAGCTGTGGTTGCGTGGGACCGCCGCGTGGGAAGACGGATCGCTCGCGGGTGCGCGCGAGGCGCGAAAGCTGTTCGACGATGCGCTGCGCCTCGACCGCGGGTTTGCCCCGGCGCTGATCGGACAGGTCTGGGTGGCCTGGGACCTTGTGGACCTCGATCCGAACGCCGATAAGGGTCGACTCATAAAGGAAATGGAGGATTATTCGCTCCGGGCTGTCGCCGTCGACCGCAGCGATCCCCGCGCGTGGGCCGCGCGGGCAATCGCGCTGCAACGACAGCAGCGCTTTGCCGAGGCCCTGGAGGCACTTGCGGAGGTTTTGCGGATTGAACCGGGGCGGGTCGACGTCTATCTCGATCGTGCCTGGATATCGCTTTATACCGGACGAACAGAGGAGGTATTTACGGAACTGGACCAGGCAATCGCACTGGATCCACGCATGGCTGACGATGGGACCTTTTTGCGTATTCGATGCCGAGCGCACCTGCATCTGGGCCAGTACGGCGAGGCGATCGCCGCGTGCGAAAGATCCGTGGCACTCGAGAACTACTGGTCGGGTTATCTGTTGCTTACCGCTGCGTATGCACAGCAAGACCAGATGGCCAAGGCTTCGGGCGCCAAGAGCCGGTTCCTGAAAGTCCAACCCGGATTTACCCTCGCACGATTCAAGACGTTGGCCGTGAGCGACAATCCGGTCTTTCGGCAACAGACGGAAACACACATCATCGCCGGCCTCCGCAAGGCGGGGATACCGGAGCAATAGTCGCAGGTTGCAGGTCGGACGAATACAAGTATTATCTGACGCGGGCCGTCCGATAAAAACTGGGTTACGACACATGAAAACCGGCAACATCACTGCCGCCGACCTCGCGCGTTCGGTCCTGAGCGTGCCGCCTCTTGCGCGGCGCGCCGACTTGACGCTCGACCCCGATGCCAATCGCGCGCTGATCCGCCACCTCGAAGTGGGAGGTGTGTCGACATTGATGTACGGTGGCAATGCCAACCTGTACAACATAGGCCTGTACGAATACGGTGCACTGCTGGATTTCCTGGAAGAGGCTGCTGCGCCGGATTCGTGGGTGATTCCATCCGCGGGGCCGGATTTCGGCAAGCTGGTCGACCAGGCGCGCGTGCTGCGTGCGCGCGCATTCCCGACGGCGATGGTATTGCCGCTGACATTTCCGGCGACGCCCGACGGCAGCGCACGCGGCATCAGCGTCTTCGCCGAAGAATTCGGGCGGCCCGTCATCGTCTATGTGAAGGCCGACAATTTTCTGACGCCCACGCACGTCGCGCGGCTGGTGGACGCAGGCATCGTCGCCGGCATCAAGTACGCCGTCGTGCGCAAGGATCCCGGCGTCGACCCGTATCTCACCGAACTCATCGACCGTGTCGACCGGTCGCTCATCATCAGTGGCATCGGCGAGCGGCCGGCGATCGTGCACTTGCGCGATTTCGGCCTGAACGGATTCACGTCGGGGTCGGTGTGCGTCGGCCCGCGCGGCTCGACGCAACTTCTGGCGGCGCTGAAGGCCAAGGACTACGCGGCCGCCGAAAGGCTGCGCGCGGCCTACATTGCCCTCGAGGACATCCGCGACGAGCTGTCGCCCATCCGTGTGCTGCATGAGGCGGTCACGCTCGCGGGCATCGCCGACATGGGCCCGATGTTGCCGCAACTTTCCAACCTTTCTGCCGAACATCATCCGCGCCTCAAGGCAGCTGCGCTGGCGCTCCTCGCACACGATCGGAAGTTGTCATGAGTGCACGGAAAAAACCGGAAGAGCTGCGCTCGCACCGCTGGTTCGGTAACGACGACATGCGTTCATTCGGCCATCATTCGCGCACGTCGCAGATGGGTTATTCGCGCGCCGACTACCTGGGCAAGCCGATCATCGCGATCATCAACACCTGGAGCGACATCAACGCCTGTCATTCGCATTTCAAGCAGCGTGCCGAGGAGGTGAAGAGAGGTGTGCTGCAGGCGGGCGGCTTTCCGCTCGAGATGCCGGCCATCGCGCTCGCCGAAGTGTTCCAGAAGCCGACAACGATGCTCTACCGGAACCTGCTGGCAATGGAGACCGAGGAACTGCTGCGCTCGTACCCGGTCGACGGTGCGGTGCTGATGGGCGGATGCGACAAAACCACGCCCGCGCTGCTGATGGGAGCGATCAGCATGAACCTGCCGGCGATCTTCATGCCGGCCGGGCCGATGCTGTCCGGACACTGGCGCGACCAAAAACTGGGCAGCGGCTCCGACGTCTGGAAATTCTGGGCGGAGAAACGCGCCGGCAACATCACCGACGCGCAATGGAGCGAGATCGAAGACGGCATCGCGCGTTCGCCCGGTCACTGCATGACGATGGGCACCGCGTCGACGATGACCTCCGCTGCGGAGGCGATGGGTTTTACGCTCCCTGGCGCGGCCTCGATTCCCGCTGCCGATTCCCGACATGGACGCATGGCCACGGAATCGGGCCGCCGCATCGTGGAAATGGTGTGGGAGGACCTGAAGCCGCGCGACTTCCTGACTGTGGCGAGCATCGACAATGCGGTGACCACCGTGCTCGCGCTGGGCGGCTCCACCAATTCGGTCGTGCACATGGTGGCATTGGCGCGCCGCGCCGGCGTGCCGCTCACCATCGACCGATTTGACGCCATTGCGCGCAAGACGCCGCTGGTGGCCAATTTGCGGCCGGCCGGAAAATTCCTGATGGAGGATTTTTTCTACGCGGGCGGCTTGCGCGCATTGCTGAACGACATCGGCGACCTGCTCACGTTGTCCACGCGCACGGTCAACGGAAAAACGCTCGGCGAAAACATCGCGGGCGCGGAAGTGTTCAGCCGCGACGTGATCCTGCCGCGCGACAAGGCGCTCGTAGCCTCCGACAGCCTCGCGGTGCTGCGCGGCAACCTGGCACCGGATGGCGCGGTGATCAAGCCCGCCGCGGCGGAAGCGCACCTTCTGCGGCACACAGGATCGGCGATTGTGTTCAAAGACTACAACGACATGGCGGCGCGCATCGACGATCCTGCACTACTGGTGACCAAGGATTCGGTGCTCGTGTTGCAGCATGCGGGGCCGCTCGGCGCGCCGGGCATGCCGGAATGGGGCCAGTTGCCGATTCCGAAAAAGCTGCTCGAGCAGGGCGTGCGCGATATGGTGCGGATCTCCGACGCGCGAATGAGCGGTACGAGCTACGGCGCATGCGTGCTGCATGTGGCGCCGGAGTCTTTCATCGGCGGGCCGCTGGCGTTGGTGCGCGATGGCGATCTCATCCTACTTGACGTGCCCGCGCGGAAACTTGAACTCAAGGTGAGCGACGACGAACTTGTACGCAGGCGCGCCGCCTGGAAGCGGCCGGCGCCGAGGTACGAACGCGGCTTCGGCGCACTCTATCAACAGCACATCACACAGGCGGACCAGGGTTGCGACTTCGATTTTCTTGAAGGAACAGCGTCCACTGCCGAACCGGAAATCCATTAATGAAGACAATCCAGGCCCAAAAATTGGTCGACTTCGTTGCGGCGATCATGCAAGGCGGCGGCTGCAATTCCGACGAGGCGCGCACCGTCGCGCAGCGTCTGGTCGATTCCAATCTCGTCGGCCACGATTCCCATGGCGTGCTGCGCGTCGGCAAGTATCTCGAGTGGGTAGGCATGGGCTGGCTCAAGCCCAACACCGCGGCGACCATCGTGTTCGACAGCGACTCGCTCGCGATCGTCGACGGCAATCGCGGCTTCGGGCAGGTGATCGGTGAATTCGCTACCAGGCTCGGCATCGCGAAGGCCGCGAAATCAGGCATTGCCATGATCGGATTGCGCAACTGCGGCCATCTCGGGCGGCTGGGCGACTGGGCAGAGTTGGCTGCCGCGGAGGGCCAGGTATCGCTGCATTTTCTCAACACCTCCGGCGCGCAGCGCGTTGCGCCTTTTGGCGGCAGTGACCGCCGGCTTTCGACCAATCCGTTGGCGATCGGCGTGCCGGGTGTCGACGGTTCGCCCACCATACTCGACATCACGACCTCGACGGTGGCCGAGGGCAAGCTGATGGTTGCGGCGAACAAGGGCGAGCAGGTTCCCGCGGGCTGGATCGTCGACAAGCACGGCAAGCCGACCACGAACCCCAAGGACTTCTATGACGGCGGCGCGCTGCTGACAATCGGCGAGCACAAGGGTTCGGGTCTGTCGATTCTCACCGACCTTCTCGCTGGCGCGATCACGACGGGACGCAGCTCCGATCCCGAAGACACGGTCCTGCGCAACAACATGCTGTCCATCTTCATCGCGCCCGCGGTGTACGACGGCGACGGAATTGTGCTGGCCGAGGCGAAACGATTGATCGACTGGGTGAAAGCGTCGCCGCCCCTGGTGCCCGGTCGGCCGGTGCTGGGTCCCGGTGACGTGGAGCGCCAAACGCGTGCCGCACGCCTTGCAAACGGGGTTCCGCTGGACGACAAGACGTGCAGCGATTTGATAGCAGCCGCGCAATCGGTGGGCATCGATGCCGCTCGCGCACGCGCAATGATCGAATGACGGAGGTGTTGATGAAGCGATTTATCTCGCTGTTCTTTAGCCTGGTCCTTGCGATTGCGGCCTCGCATGCGCTTGCGCAGGCGTGGCCGACCAAACCGGTCAAGTGGATCGTGCCCTTCGCGCCGGGAGGCACGACGGACATCCTCGGGCGGACGATTGGGGACAAGCTCGGAGTGGCGCTGGGGCAGCCGGTCATCATCGAGAACAAACCCGGCGCGGGCGGTGGGCTGGGCGCGGATTTCGTCGCCAAGGCGGCGCCCGACGGATACACGATTTTAGGCGGCACGATCAGCACCAACGCCATCAACGCGTCGCTGTACAAGGACCTTCCCTACGATCCGGTGAAGGATTTCGTGCCGCTGACGCTCATTGCCCGCGTGCCCAACATGCTCGTCGTGAACAATGACGTGCCGGCGAAGAACGTGGCGGAACTCATCGTCCTGTTGAAGAAGAATCCGGGCAAATACAACTTCGCGTCCAGCGGCAACGGAACGTCGCAACATCTCTCCGGCGAACTCTTCAAGAGCATGGCGGGTGTCGACATGCAGCACATTCCGTACAAGGGCAGCCCGCCCGCGCTGCAGGACGTGATGGGTGGGAGCGTCACCATGACCTTTGACAACATCACCACGGCATGGCCGCTTGCGAAGGG
>JAYTIR010000393.1:0-2855 GCA_043731765.1 Burkholderiales bacterium | reverse complement strand
CCGGGCCCGGTCGGCGAGCAGCAGCGAAGGCCAGCCGTTGTCCGTGTCTCGCGTTGCCCAATCGGCAAGACGGTCGACGGCTTCGCATTCCGGCGGGCGCGGCTGCACGGGTTCCAGGCAAGCCGTGGCCAGCGTGGTGAGATAAAGCTTGTTGTCCGGGGCGGCCACGCGCGCCACCGCATAGTGGCGGACCTGCGCTTCGATGTCACCGCGATCGAGCTGGCCCGCGATCCAGTTCGACCGCGGATCGGTCGCTGTCAGCATTCGCCCCCGGAAGGCTTCGTCGAGGCGGTCGACCTCCGCCTGCCAGCGCGATGGCGAAACAACGACCGGCGCCGCGAGAGGTACGGTCTGTTGCGCGAGAGCCGGGTCAACGACCGCGATGACGATGGCGAAAAGGAACGCGCAGGCAGAACCCAAACCCGGTGCGCGACGGTTCATGAACAGGTGACTCAGCCGAACAGAAACTTGCGCTGCAACGCCCAGCCGTCCTGCGGCAAGCGCTTGAAGCCGCTCTTGGCGAAGAGCTGCCAGCGGCCAAGCACATACGCAATGAGCACCGCGGCATCGGCCTGCGCGTCGCCGTGCCAGCCGTTGGCTGCCTGCGCGATCCGCAGCGACTGGCGGAGTGCTGCTTCGAGCTTGTCGGTCAACTGGTTGATCCGCGCCTGCAGCCGCTCGTCCTCATGCACCAGCGCTTCGCCGATCAGCACGCGAGTCATGCCCGGATTTTTTTCCGCGAACGACAACAGCATCACGACCGTCTGCTCGGCCTGCGCGACGCCCTCGGTGGTTTCCGACTGGATCTTGTTGACGAACGAGAACACCGTGGTTTCGATGAACTCGATCAACCCTTCGTACATCTGCGCCTTGCTCGCGAAGTGGCGGTAGAGGGCGGCCTCGGAGACGGCGAGCTTCGCCGCGAGTGCGGCGGTCGTCACTTTCTCGTTGCGCGGATTTTCCAGCATCGACGCCAGCATCTGCAGGATCGACAGCCGCCGTTCTCCGGGTTTCATCGCCATGGCGTGGGCTCGCGCTTGTCGTTAAAAGGATCAGGCCGTATATCGCGGCGGCGTGTTGTCGGCGCGGATCATCGTTCCCACGCCTTCGTTGGTCAGCACTTCGAGCAGCAGCGCGTGTTCGACCCGGCCATCGATGATGTGCGAGCTCTTGACGCCGTTCTTCACGGCATCGAGCGCCGAGCCGATCTTGGGCAGCATGCCGCCGGAAATGGTGCCGTCGGCAAACAGCGCGTCGATCTCGGTCGCGGTGAGTCCCGTCAGCAGCGTGCCGTCCTTGTCGAGCACGCCAACGGTGTTGGTCATCAGCACGAGTTTCTCGGCCTGCAGCGTCTCGGCAAGCTTGCCGGCAACCAGGTCGGCATTGATGTTGTACGCCTCGCCCTCGGGGCCGACGCCGATCGGCGCGATCACCGGAATGAAGTCGCGCGAGTCGAGCAGCTGGATCAATTCCGGGTCGATGCGCTCGATCTCGCCGACGAGACCGATGTCGACGAACGCGCCGTCGGTCGTGTCGGACCTGAGCAGCATTTTGCGTGCATGGATGAAAGCGCCGTCCTGGCCGGTCAGGCCGACCGCCTTGCCACCGTGCTGGTTGATGAGTCCGACGATCTCCTGGTTCAGTTCGCCCAGGACCATCTCCACCACATTCATCACCTTGTCATCGGTGACGCGCATGCCCTGCCTGAATTCGCTTTGAATGCCCATTTTTTTCAGCAGGTCGCCGATCTGTGGTCCGCCGCCATGGACGATAACCGGATTCATTCCCACCAGCTTCAACATCACGACGTCGCGTGCAAACCCGGCTTTCAATGCAGGCTCGGTCATCGCGTTGCCGCCGTACTTGATGATGATCGTCTTGTCGTGGAACCGCCTGATGTAGGGCAGCGCTTCCGCCAGGATTTGCGCTTTCAGCGCGGTGTTTACGTCTTCGGAGGCCATGGGGAGCGTGGGGTGGCAGGGCAGGCCAGTCGGTCGGACGAATCGGGCAAAGTCCTGCGCGAATTGTACCCCTATCAACGCCGATCCATCGTGACCGCGGTCCGCGCGACAAGTGAGCGCTGACCACGCGCATCGCGTCCGCACAGGCGGAGGAGCGCGGATTTTGGTATCGTTGTCCATCATGACGAGCCCGCTCCCGGACCCCGTTCCCTTGCCCGACGTCCATCGTGTGCTCGTGACCAAACTGCGCCACCATGGCGATGTATTGCTGACTTCGCCGGTATTCACCACTCTCGCGCGCGCCATTCCCGCGGCGGAAATCGACGCACTTGTCTACCTTGAAACCGCAGACATTCTGGCCGGCCACCCCGCCATCACGCAGGTGCACACGATCGACCGTAGTTGGAAAGAACGGGGACTCGTGACCCAGGTCTCCGAGGAATGGCGCTTGTTGCGGCGATTGCGCGCACGGCGATACGACCTCCTCGTCCACCTCACCGAGCATTCGCGCGGCCTCAATCTCGCCTTTCTCCTGCATCCTCGCTGGTCGGTAACGCGCGAGCGTGCCGCACGCGCGCCCATGTGGCGGCGCCAGTTCACGCATTTTTACCGTCAGCCCAAGGCCGCGACACGGCACACGGTCGAAGCGAACCTCGACGCGCTGCGCCGTATCGGGATCTATCCTGACTCCTCCGACAGGCGACTCGTACTGGTGCCCGGCCCTGATGCGCAATCCAAGGCCCGCGCTCTGCTCGCTCAACACGGGCTGGCCGCGCACAGCTTCATTCACGTGCATCCAGGTTCGCGCTGGCTGTTCAAATGCTGGCCCGCGGAGCGAACCGCACAATTGCTCGACCGCATCGTCGAGGGCGGCTTCAACGTCGTGGTCACCGG
>JAYTIR010000392.1:0-3529 GCA_043731765.1 Burkholderiales bacterium | reverse complement strand
TGATCGGCATGGATCCGGCGACGTTTCGCTCCCGCTTTCCGCGCGAACTGTCAGGGGGACAGAAGCAGCGCGTAGGTGTTGCGCGCGCGCTCGCGGCCGACCCGCCGGTGATGCTGATGGACGAACCTTTCGGCGCCATCGATCCGATCACGCGGGCGAGACTTCAGGACGAATTCCTGCGCATCCTGCGGGGCTTGAAAAAGACCATCGTCTTCGTCACCCACGACATCGACGAGGCGATCAAGATGGGTGACCGCATCGCCATCCTGCGCGACGGCGCGCTGGTCCAATTCGACACTCCCGAGGCGATCCTCGCCCAACCCGCCAATGCGTTCGTCGAGTCGTTTGTGGGAACCGATCGGGCACTGAAGCGGCTGGCGCTGATTCGCGCGGACAGCGCCGTCGAGCCAGCGGGCCCGGTCGCTCCTTTGCACGCCATCGGGGCGCAAGCGAGCCTGCGCGATGCGCTTGCGCTGATGTTCGAAACCGATACCGACACGCTGGCCGTGACGGGTGCCGGCGGCGAAGTTCTCGGCGCGCTCACGTTGGCGGGCATTCGCGCCCATACCCAGTCGCAAACCATTGACAGGCTGCGCATTGCCACCTAGATTCGACGGCCTGTGCAATCAACTCAGGAGCTTTCCCATGCGCATTCCCTTCGCCCTCACCGTCGCATCCGCTGCACTGGCCTATACCGTGGCCGCAACCGCGCAGGAAACCAAGGTTTTCATCGGCATCTCCGGGTGGACCGGCTTCGCCCCGCTCACGCTCGCCAAGGAAGCCGGTATCTTCAAGAAAAATGGCGTCGATGTAACCATCAAGAAAATTCCGCAGAAGGACCGCCATCTCGCGATCGCCTCCGGCGACGTCCAATGCGCGGCTACCACTGTCGAGACCTACGTCGTGTGGAATGCGAATGGCGTGCCGATCACGCAGGTCGTGCAGCTCGACAAGTCGTATGGCGCGGACGGGCTGGCGGTGCGCAACGGCGTTGCGAAGATCGCGGATCTCAAGGGCAAGACCGTCGGCGTCGACGCGCCCGGCACCTCGCCCTATTTCGGCCTCGCCTGGATCCTCAAGAAGAACGGCCTGTCGATCAAGGACGTAACCGTCGCGACGATGAGTCCGCAGGCCGCCGCGCAGGCATTCGTGGCCGGGCAGAACGACGCGGCGATGACCTACGAGCCCTACCTGTCTTCGGTGCGCGATAAGCCGGATTCCGGCAAGATCATCGCCACCACGCTGGACTATCCGATGGTCATGGACACCTTCGGCTGCACGCCGAAGTTCATCAAGGAGAATCCCAAGGCGGTCAAGGCGATGGTGGACAGCTATTTCGAGGCGCTCGAGATGATCAAGAAGGATCCCGCGAAAAGCTACGAGATCATGGGCGCGGATGTGAAGCAGAGCGGCGAGCAGTTCGCGAAGTCGGCGGCGTATCTGCGCTGGCAGGACAAGGCGGCGAACCAGCAATTCTTCAACGGCCCGATCCAGGCATTTTCGAAGGAATCCGCCGACCTGCTGCTGGAAGTGGGCATCATCAAGTCCATCCCGGATGTGAACACACTCGTCGACACCCAGTTCATCCGGTGACGATGGGACCCAAGCGTCGTCCGGCATGACGCCGCTCGTCCCCGTCAGCCCGGCCCGCAAGGTCGCCTACGGCATCGCGTTCTTCATCGTTTTCACCGCGGTCTGGAGCATCGCGACCTTCGGCGGCTTCGTCTCGAAGACATTTCTCGCCGATCCGGTGACGATGCTTCGGGAAGGTTACGAACTTTTCACCGTGCACGGATTCGCGAAGGACGTCGGGATGACGGTCTGGCGCGTCCTCGGCGGCTTCGTTCTCGCGGCGGTCCTTGCGGTCCCGCTCGGCATCGCGATGGGCGCGTACAAGCCGATCGAGGCGTTCTTCGAACCGTTCGTGTCGTTCGCGCGATACCTTCCCGCGTCGGCCTTCATCCCGCTCCTTATTCTGTGGGCGGGAATCGGCGAGACGCAGAAGCTGCTGGTGATCTTCATCGGCGTATTTTTCCAGATCGTGTTGATGGTGGCGATGACCGTGGGCTCGACCCGGCGTGATCTCGTCGAGGCCGCTTACACGCTGGGGGCCAACGCATCGGGCATCGTACGTCGCGTATTGCTTCCCAGTTCCGCGCCCGCCATCGCCGAGACGCTGCGCCTCGTCCTCGGGTGGGCGTGGACCTACGTGATCGTCGCGGAGCTGATCGGCGCGTCCAGCGGCATCGGGCACATGATCACCGACAGCCAGGCACTGCTCAATACCGGGCAGATCATCTTCGGCATCATCGTCATTGGTGTGATCGGCCTCGTCTCGGACTTCCTGTTCAAGTGGGCCAATCAACGATTGTTTGCCTGGAGCCTGGCTTGAGCAAACTTGTCATCGAAGGCGTGGGCCGCGTCTTCCCGGGCGTGCGCGGCGGCGCCCCGACGGTGGCGCTGCAACCGACGTTGCTCACGGTCGCCGACAATGACTTCATCACGATCCTGGGGCCGTCGGGCTGCGGCAAGTCGACGCTGTTGCGCGTCGTCGCGGGCCTGGACACGCCGACCACCGGACGCGTCCTGCTCGACGGCGCACCGGTCGCGTTGCCCGGCGCGGATCGCGGCATGGTGTTTCAGAGTTACACGCTGTTCCCCTGGCTCACCGTCCGCGAAAACGTCTGCTTCGGCTTGCGCGAAAAAGGCATGCCCGCCACGCAGCAGGAAAGCATCTCGCATCGCTGGCTCGACCGCGTGGGTCTGCGCGGCTTTGAAGATCACTATCCGAAGATGCTGTCCGGCGGCATGCAACAACGTACGGCCATCGCCCGCGCGCTTGCGAACGATCCGAAAATCGTGCTGCTGGACGAGCCTTTCGGTGCGCTGGACAACCAGACACGTTCGCTGATGCAGGAACTGCTGCTCTCGATCTGGGAGGCCGACCGCAAGACCGTGCTCTTCGTGACGCACGACATCGAAGAGGCGATCTTCATGGCGAGCCGCGTCGTCGTGATGAGCGCGCGTCCCGGCCGCATCAAGGCCGATGTACCTGTGACGCTGGCCCACCCGCGCCACTACACCGTGAAGACGACGCCGGAGTTTTCGGACTTGAAGGCGCGGCTGACCGAGGAGATTCGCGTCGAGGCGCTGAAGGCCGTCGCTGCAACCTAGCGGCCCTTGGCAGTCGACAATCGTCGACATCCGTGGTTTCGGCCCGGCAGCCTGTCAACACGCGCTTACCTGCCCGGAGTGCCGTTCCTGACCCCAAGAATCGAGCTGATGGCTGCTTTCAAACCACGCGGACGGTCCTGTGCCGGTGCGCAAAGAATGACGCCACAGAGGAAACCGAACATGACGGTCTCCTGCATTTCATCCCCTCCAGCGCGCATTGTGTCTTGTCGCGCTGGAGCCCAGCAATCCCCTCCCGTAATCTGGCCCCGTGACAAGCAGGCCACCAACGGACACCAAAATGAATTCCGACCAACCCGGATCAGACACCGACAACGCCGCCGAGCGCGGCAAGAGC
>JAYTIR010000391.1:0-4843 GCA_043731765.1 Burkholderiales bacterium | reverse complement strand
TTGATCTGCTGAGTCCTCCCCGGCGTACGGCTCGCAAAGGCCAGCCGGGTGCGGCCGGCGAGCACGTTGATGGCGGTGGACTTGCCGGCATTCGACCGGCCGGCAAACGCGATTTCGGGGACGCTCGCCGGAGGCAATTGTGCCGACGCCGCGGCGCCGGTGACAAAGACCGCGCCGACCAGGGGATGCGGCGGCCGGGCCGCGGTTTCGCCCGGTTCCGCGGTTTTGGAAGCGCGCTTCGAGTCCGTTACAATAGTGCGTTTATTCACGGCGGGGGCGTGGGAGTCGCATCTTGGGGGATTGTCCTTGAGGGGTGCGCAAGATGTGCCCAATGAGGCCGCCGCACTCGAGGATTCGATAACCATGAAGCGTGCACAATGAAGCGCAAGCTGCTGCTGGCCGCCACGATTTCGATCGCGGCGCTGGCGCTGACCCGGATGCCCTTGGTCCTCGCGGCCGAAGTTTCAGCCAACCCCGGCGCCGCCAAACCCGACCTGGCGCATGCGAAACAGATTGTCGACACGGTTTGCGCCGCCTGCCATGGCGCTGACGGCAACAGCGTCGCGTCGGCCAACCCCAACCTGGCCGGGCAGGGCGCGGAGTATATCACCCGGCAATTGCAGCATTTCAAGTCGGGGATTCGCGCAAATCCGGTGATGGCCGCGATGGTCGGCAGTCTCACTCCCGCCGACATGGTTGCGTTGGGAATCTACTACTCGCAACAAAGGCCGAAGGGCGGAACCGCGAAGGATCCCACGCTCGTCAAGACCGGACAGTTGCTTTATCGCGGCGGGATGGCGGCCAGCGGACTCCCGGCGTGTTCCTCATGCCACGCGCCCAACGGCGCGGGTATCCCGAAAAACTATCCGCGCCTCGCAGGGCAATATGCCGAATACACCAACGCGCAACTCAAGGCCTTCAAAGCTGGTGATCGTGGCGCGGACAAGGACGGCAAGGATGCGCAGGGCAAGGTCATGTCGGCGGTCGCGCAGAAAATGAGCGATGAGCAGATGAAAGCGGTCGCGGATTACACCGCCGGTTTGCGTTAGCAACGACGGCGGTCCCTGCTTTCGCGGGCGATGTGCGTTGCGCACGCCAGCCCCCTATTCATTTAGCTATTGCAACGACGCGCACATGATCGTCGCATCCGGACCGTAACCTTCCGCAATCCAGACGGAAGGCTTGGCGCGCAACTGGTCGCGGATGACAACCTCCGCCGTGTAACGATGATTCGTCGTGACGTTGTTGAAGAACCGCCACAGGGGTTGCGTCCCCGCCGGGCACGCTCCCGTTGCCGTGTCCGGCAGCTGGATGTAGAACGCGGATGGAGTCTCGTAGATCCAGTCCAATGGATGCGCCGCCGCGGTCGCCGCACATTCCGTCGGACTCGCGGAATAAAAATGCGAGTCGCCGTACGACGGCTCCCGGTAGAAACGACACACCGCGTTGGTCCCGGCGGTCGCTTTGACGTAGGCAAGAAAACGCAGGCCCGTGCGCTCCCAGCCGACGTGCACGCCGGTGTCGAGGTCGTTGACCTCGGCTGGATTCGCGGACAGGAAATAATGGTCGAGCGACTTGTTATAGAACTCGACGACGACGACCTGTGCCTTGGGATTCGGTACGTACGGAGTCAGATATTGCCGCACCAGCGGCAGCATGTCCTCCACCCGCGAGTAGTCGTCGTAGACGGCCCCGGACGCCACGGGGCAGGTGACCAGATTGCCCTCGGACAGGCCTCCCCGAACCTCGTAGTAACTTTCGGATTGCAGGTAGGTCAGCAGCGCCGAACCGCTCGACCCGCCCTCGGTAATTCCGCTGGTGTACGGGACCTCGTTGAAGTCGCCGTGCACTACGGAATCCGCAATGAAAACGGACTGGCCCACGTATCCCCGGGTCCACTTCTTGAGATCGCCCATCGGGTGATGCAATGTCGTCGTGATCGCGCCGATCGGAACAGGGTCCGCGTTCCAGGCGGAAAACCAGGCGCCCGCAGGCGGCGACTGGTTGAGCCGCACCAGCGCCCAGTCATGGTCCTGGCTGCGGCCGAGCAGCGCGGCACCCTCGGTCAACTGGACGTAGGGCGGGACGGCGTTGTTCCTGCACGCGACGGCGTCGAAGAACCAGAACGTGTTGAGCGTATGCGCGGCGTTTGCCGAAATCATGCAATGCGCCGCGGTGAAAAGATACGGCGCTGTGGACGTTGGCAAAGCGTTGAGCAGCGTTCCGGTACACAAATACTGATTGCCGGCGGTATCGGCAACGAACAGGAGCTGCGCCACCGCCTTCGCCGCGTTGGACAGCGCCGCCGTGGGCGCGACGCAGGCAACGTCGATGTTGCAACTCTGCGCCAGGCCGATTTCGTCAACTGTCTTGGCCGACAGCGCGCGCAGCTCAGCATTGCCCACGACCTGGTGCGACACCCGCGGCAGCGTGAGCATCAGTCCGTCGAGCACAACACCGGGACCGGCGTGGAATTCGATCGTCGCGACGTCGCCGGGAAGCACGGGCGACCAGAACTGTCCGAAGCGCTCCGTATCCTGCGCCACGGCGTTGGCGGGGACGGGACCGAATACCCTGGCATCGGCGCCCGCACCTGCGAATTGCACGGTGAGATCCGGATCGGTTGCGGGCAGCTGCATCGCTACGCGAAGCGCCGTGGCATTCGGCGAATGGATCTCTATCCGCGCAGACCGCCCGCCGTCACCTGTGGCCACCCATGTCAACGCCGACAACAGGACATTGCGCTCTCCGACCGGCATTTCGCGCCCGAACCCGACGGCGAGCGCCTTGCTGTAAGTGCGCTTTCCCTGCCCTGCCGAAGCTGAATTCCGTGCCTTCAGTGTCGCTGTTTCCGATGCGGCGGGCGTCACCAGTTCGATCCGACGGGCCGGTACGCCGGTCGCAGGTACGAGCGCGGACGTTGAGGCTTTTTCGACGATTGCCGGACGATATTCTGCGGGCGGGACCGAAGTGATTGGCGTGCCGGCACTTTGCGCAACGGCCACCCATGGCGAAAGCAGAGCCAACGCAAGGCAACATCGGGTAGTCGTCATCTGGCGACGGCGCAAGGCATCCTCCGGAATTGTGGTGACGCCGCTTCTTCGTGGCGCGGATCGGTAGTTGGAGCAACGCGCTGGAGCATGGTTCAGTCGACAGGACGGGGAGCTGCCAACATGCCCGAACGGCAGGCGGCGAGTTCGTCTCGCCAGTCGGGCATCCTGTAACCGAACGTTGTCTCGAATTTGCGCGACGACAATACACCATAAGCGGGACGGCGCGCAGCCGTCGGGTACTCGGACGTAGCGATTGGCACGACGCGCGGTCGCGGTGCATCGCCGACGATTGCCTGCGCAAAGCCGTGCCATGTCGTCGCGCCCGCCGACGCCATGTGATACAGGCCGCAACGTTCGGCGAGCCAGGGCAGCCCGCGCGCAACGGCGGTGGCGGTTGCATCGGAAAGCGTGCGGCACCAGTTCGGCGTTCCGGACTGGTCGGCGACGATGCGAATTTCGTCGCGTTCCTGCGCGAGCCGCAATACGGTCAACAGAAAATTCCTGCCGCGCGCGCCATACACCCAGCCGGTGCGAAAAACGAGTGCGCGCGCACCCGACTGTTCGATCGCGCGTTCGCCTTCGAATTTGCTCGCGCCATACACGTTGAGCGGACGGGTGGGCGCGTCCTCTTCATAGGGCGTCGTGCGCAGGCCGTCGAAAACATAGTCGGTCGAATAATGGATCAACACGGCGCCCTGCCGTTTCGCTTCTTCGGCGAGGATGCCCGGGGCGCGCGCATTCACCGCAAACGCGGCGTCACGTTCCGTCTCGGCCAGGTCGACTGCCGTGTACGCACCCGCATTGACGATGAGTCCCGGGCGGGCCTGGCGCACGGTCGCGACAATGGCATCGGCATCGGCAAGGTCGAGCGCCGCGCGATCCAGTGCAATGACCTCGCCGTGGTTCGCGAGGCTTCGGATCAATTCGAAGCCCACCTGCCCGCCCGCACCGGTGAGGAGAATGGTCGGACGCGACATTTCAGTTCAGGCGTAGACGTCCGAGTCCGCGAGCCGCCGGCCGGCGGCGTCCTTGGCTGCAAGTGTTGGCGTACCCGGCAGCCGCCAGTCAATGCGCAGCGCCGGATCGTTCCAGAGCAGCGTCCGCTCGTGTTCCGGATACCAGTAGTCGGTCGCCTTGTAGAGAAATTCGGCGCTCTCCGACAGCACGACGAAGCCGTGGGCGAAGCCAGGCGGGATCCACAACATCCGGCGGTTGGCGGCGGACAGCACGCACCCGACGGAACGACCGAAGGTGGGCTGCGACCGGCGCAGGTCCACCGCGACGTCGAACACCTCGCCTTCCGTTGCGCGCACGAGCTTGCCCTGCGCGTGCTCGATCTGGTAATGCAGGCCACGCAGCACGCCCCGGCCCGAGCGCGAGTGGTTGTCCTGCACGAAGTCAAAATCAAGACCGGCAGCCGCGAATGCACGGCGGTTCCAGCTCTCGAAGAAGAAGCCGCGATCGTCGCCGAATACGTGCGGCTCGATGAGCAGGACGTCCGGCAATTCGGTGGGCGTAATTCGCATGCGCGAAAGGCGGAGATCAGCGCACGCTTGGATCGCGAAGGATGCCGAGCAGGTATTGCCCGTAGCCATTCTTCGCGAGTGCCTGACCCAACCGCTCGAGCGCAGCGGCGTCGATGTAGCCCAGGCGATAGGCGATTTCCTCCGGGCAGGCGATCTTGAGGCCCTGCCTGCGCTCGATCGTCTCGATGTATTGCGAGGCTTCGAGCAGCGACTCGTGCGTGCCGGTGTCGAGCCACGCCATCCCCCGTCCCATCACCTCGCATG
>JAYTIR010000390.1:0-1613 GCA_043731765.1 Burkholderiales bacterium | reverse complement strand
GCGGGACCGCCCGGCTGCGGAGTAGTGGACCCGGTGGGTTTCGGCGGGCGCGGCGGACGTCCGGCCATGATGTCGTCGATCTGATCGGCATCGATGGTTTCCCACTCCAGCAGCGTCTTGGCCATCACTTCGACCTTGTCGCGATTCTCCTCGAGCAGGCGGCGGGCGAGCGAATACTGCTCGTCGATGATGCGCCGGATCTCGGAGTCGACCTTCTGCATCGTCGCCTCGGACATGTTCGTCGTCTTGGTGATCGACCGTCCGAGGAACACTTCACCTTCGTTGTCGGCATACACCATCGTGCCCATCACGTCGCTCATCCCGAAGCGCATCACCATGTCGCGCGCCATCGACGTCGCGCGCTCGAAGTCGTTCGACGCCCCGGTGGTCATCTGGTGCATGAACAATTCTTCGGCAATCCGGCCGCCGAACAGGGTCGCGATTCTCTGCAACAGGAAGTCGCGATCGTACGAATAACGATCGGCTTCCGGCAACTGCATCGTGACGCCCAGCGCCCGGCCGCGCGGAATGATCGTGACCTTGTGCACCGGATCGGACTTCGGCAGCAGCTTCGCGACCACCGCATGCCCCGACTCGTGGTACGCGGTATTCTTCTTTTCCTCGTCGCTCATGACCATCGACCGGCGCTCGGCGCCCATCATGATCTTGTCCTTGGCCATCTCGAAATCATACATGTCGACCAGCCGCTTGTTCTTGCGCGCGGCAAACAATGCCGACTCGTTGACCAGATTCGCCAGATCGGCGCCGGAAAATCCCGGTGTACCGCGGGCGATGACTTCAGCCTTGACGTCAGGCGACAGCGGCACCTTGCGCATGTGCACCAGCAGAATCTGCTCGCGGCCGCGGATGTCGGGCAGCGGCACCACGACCTGGCGGTCGAAGCGGCCGGGGCGCATCAGCGCCGGGTCGAGCACATCCGGACGATTGGTCGCGGCGATCACGATGACGCCGGCGTTGCCCTCGAAGCCGTCCATCTCGACCAGCAACTGGTTCAGGGTCTGCTCGCGTTCGTCGTTGCCGCCGCCGAGGCCCGCGCCGCGCTGGCGGCCGACCGCGTCGATTTCATCGATGAACACGATGCATGGCGCGCTCTTTTTCGCCTGCTCGAACATGTCGCGGACGCGCGCGGCACCGACGCCGACGAACATTTCGACGAAGTCGGAACCGGAGATGGAAAAGAACGGCACCTTGGCCTCGCCGGCGATCGCCTTGGCGAGCAGCGTCTTGCCGGTCCCGGGCGAACCAACCATCAATACCCCGCGCGGAATGCGTCCGCCCAGTTTCTGGAACTTGGACGGATCGCGCAGGAATTCGACGAGCTCGCCCACTTCTTCCTTGGCTTCGTCGCATCCCGCGACGTCGGCGAACGTCACCGTATTGTTGCTTTCGTCGAGAATCTTCGCCTTGCTCTTGCCGAACGAAAACGCGCCGCCGCGTCCGCCGCCCTGCATCTGGCGCATGAAGAACACCCAGACACCGATGAGCAGCAGCATCGGGAACCAGTTGACCAGGATGGACAGCAGGTGATTTTCGTCGCGCGCCTTACCTTCGACCTTGACCCCGTATTTCATCAGGTCGCCGACCACCCACAG
>JAYTIR010000389.1:0-7787 GCA_043731765.1 Burkholderiales bacterium | reverse complement strand
ATGGAAATGAAGAACAACCTGATGACGATGCGCGAAGTGTCGAAGGTCGACCTGCCCGCGGGCAAGCAGGTGCGTCTCGCCCCGGGCGGCCTTCACATCATGCTGATGGATCTGAAGCAGCCGGTGAAAAACGGCGATATGGTCGCGCTCAGGCTGACCATCGAATACGCGGACAAAAAGCGCGAGACAGTCGATGTCAACGCCCAGGTGCGCGGCCTCGGCACCAGCCAGGAACATCAGCATCAGAAGTAAGCGGATGGGCTCCTACTCCGCACTTGTCGTCCCCGGACCGATGGTCAGTCACGGACCGATTGTCGTCCCCGGACCGCTGGTCATTCACCGACCGATTGTCGTCCCCGTGAAGGGGGGGACCCAGCGACTTCCGACGAAACTCACCAGCTTTCCGACGTCGGAAGCCCAGTGGCAGTTGCCGAACGACATTGGATTCCCACCTGCGCGGGAATCCAGTGTCTGGCACCACCAACACGACCGATGCAGCTAAGGCTCCCCCAGCTCGCCACGCACCTCCAGCGTTCGCTGGCGCAGGTATACCTGCTGCACGGCGACGAACCGCTGCTGCAGATCGAGGCGGCGCAAGCGATCCGCGAAGCCGCGGCGAAGGCCGGATTCGTCGAACGCGAGACGCTGGTTGCCGAACCGGGCTTCAACTGGCATGCGTTGACCGCCGCGAATCTGAGCATGTCGTTGTTCGGTTCGCGCCGCGTGCTCGAGGTACGGATTCCGACCGGCAAACCGGGCGTCGAAGGCGCGCGCGTGCTTGAAACGGTGGCGACCAACCCGTCCCCCGACAACGTGTTGCTGGTCAGCTGCCCGAAGCTCGAACGCAGCGGCTTGTCGAGCAGCTGGTTCGGCGCGCTCGAAGCCTCGGGCGTGTCGATCGCGACGCCGCAGTTGGAGCGCGAAGATTTTCCCGCATGGATCGCGGAACGGCTGGCGCGCAACGGCCAGCGCGCGACCCACGAAGTCCTGCAATTCCTCGCCGATCTGACCGAAGGCAACCTGCTCGCCGCGCAGCAGGAAATCGACAAGCTCGCATTGTTGCTGCCGGCCGGCGAGATTGCGCAGGACGCGATCGAGGCCGCCGTCGCCAACGTCGCGCGCTACGACAATGGCAGACTGTCGGAAGCGCTGCTGGGCGGCGATCGCGTTCGCGTCTGCCGCATCCTGGGCGGCCTGCAGGCGGAAGGCGAGAGCGTGCAACTGGTGTTGTGGCAGATCGCTGACGATACGCACGCACTGCTCGCCGTCGCGCAGGCGGGGCGCGACGGACAGGGCACGGCGAACGCGCTGCGCAACGCGCGGGTCTGGGGCAAGCGCCAGGCGGCGATGGAACGCGCGGTGCGGAGGGTCGATGGCCGAGCGCTGTCGTTGCTGCTCCCCGAGCTCGCGCGGCTCGACCGGATCAGCAAGGGGATTGGCAAAGGCGAGGTATGGGACGAAGTGCGCGAGTACACGCTGAAGTTCATCGCGACCCTGACGCCGCGCAAGTGACGATGCACAACCTAACCATCGCCCCACACCGCCTGCATCGCCGCCAGCGCCGCCACCGCGGCGGTCTCGGTACGCAACACGCGTGGCCCCAGCGAAATTGGCGCAAAGCCGGCGTCGCGCGCCAGCCGCTCTTCATCAGCGGTGAGCCCGCCCTCGGGCCCGGCGAGCAACGCGATGGGTCCTGCGGGCACGGCGATAGCGGAGAGCCGCGCGCCGTTGTCGAACGACAGGACGAAGCGATGCGACGACCTAACCGCAGCCAATCCCGCGGCGAGCGAGACCACCGGCAATATCTCCGGAATCCGGGTCCGGCCGGACTGCTCGCAGGCACCGATCACGATCTGTCGCCAGTGCGCGCTGCGCTTGTCCGCGCGCTCTTGATCGAGCCTGACGACCGAGCGTTGCGCCGCCACCGGCGCGAACGCGGCAACGCCCAACTCCACCGCCTTCTGCAAGGTGTAATCCATCCGGTCGCCGGCGGAAATGCCTTGCAGCAGCGTCACCTGCAGCGGGCTTTCGCGATCGACCGTCCGCACTTCCGTTATTGCCACATCGGCGCCGTCGCGCGTGACCGCGACCAGCGAACCCAGCGCTTCGCGACCGTCGCCGGCGAACAGGATTAGGCCGTCACCAACGCGCAGGCGGCGCACCCGCACCGCATGATGGAATGCCTCCGCCGGCAGCGCCACGATGTCTCCGGCGGCGAGCGGCAGTGCGCAATAAAACCGCGGCAGGCTCACTGGGAGCTGCCCACACGCATCAGGCGCCGGACCATCAGCTTTTCAGGAAATCGCGCAGCGCTTCGAGCACCGCGTCGGGCGCCTCGGCCATCAATGCGTGGCCGGTAGCAGGCACTTCGAGCGTCCGTGCCCAGGGTATCGCCTGTCGCAGTGCGCCGGCTGCCCTGGCCGGCGTCATCGCATCGCGCTGGCCGAGAATGAACAGCACCGGACACTTGATCGCAGCGGCGGCCACCAGCCCGTTGGCGTACGCATTGCACGCGGCGAAATCGGCGTGCAGCACGCCGGGCCGCATCCGTTCCATCAATCGCTTGTTCTGGCCGACGACCCAGAACCCGGGACCCGGACTCGACGGCTTTTGCGCGTATCCCGAATGCGACCAGATATTGATCATGTCGATCGCGGCCGGCTCGTCGTCGCGGGTCGCGTCGAGCAGGTCCTCGCCGACGCGCATCGGAAACGCAGTCCCGATCAGCGCCAGCTTCGCCACCCGCGCCGGCTGCCGCGCAGCGGTCTCGAGCGCGACCAGCGACCCGCCGCTGTGCCCGACGACTGTGGCGTGCTCAATGCCCGCGGCGTCGAACAGCGCGAGCAGCCAGTCGGCCATCATCTCGATCGAGCGCAACGGTTCGCCGGCGCTGCGTCCATGCGCCGGCAGGTCGACGGCGAGGACCGCATAGCCATGGTGCGCCAGGTACCGCGACTGCAGTATCCACACGCTGTGATCATGCTGCGCGCCGTGAACGAACGCGACGACGGGGAGCGCCGGATCGAAGCGTTTGCCGCCGGTGTACGCGTAGGCGCGCGCGTCGTAGACGTCGAGGTGCATCGGCACAGTATAGCGGTTTGCGGCACTGCTCCTGGCCGCCGGGCTGCCCGCTTACGTGCGGAGCGATCGTCGCTTGGGGCGCAGAAAAATGCTGCATCGCCCTACAGCTGGAACGGCGTAAAGGGTGCAACAACCGCGCAATATTCGGATAGAATTCAATGCCGTAAAGCGCGAGGGAAACGCCATGAAACTGTATTACCACCCGGTCTCCACGACCAGCCGCCCGATCATGATGCTCGCCGCCGACAGCGGGATCGACCTCGACTACCAGGTCGTCGATCTGTTCAAGGGCGAGCACATGCAGGAACCGTATTCGCAGATCAATCCGTCCTGCCAGGTGCCGATGCTCGAAGACGGCGACTTTCGCCTGACCGAGAGCTCGGCGATTCTCAAGTACCTTGCCGAAAAATCCGGTTCGCCGGCCTATCCGACCGATCCCAGGTTACGTGCGCGGGTCAATGAGCGGATGGACTGGTTCAACACCGGCCTGTCTCGCGACCTCGGCTATGGCCTGATTTATCCGCAGGTGCTGCCGAACCAGCGCCATGCCGACGACGCGGTGCATGCCGGCACCATTGAGCGAGGGCGGGAAAGGGCGAAGAACTGGCTGCGCATTCTCGACCAGTCGATCATCGGCCCGTCGAATGCGTTCGTGTGCGGCAACGAAGTCACCATTGCCGACTATTTCGGCGCGGCGATGGTGACCGCCGGCGAAGTCGTGCATCTCGACTATGCGGACTATTCCAACATCAGCCGCTGGCTTGCCAACATGAAAGCGCGTCCGAACTGGGACAAGGTGAATGACGCGTTCTATCAATATTTTGTCGGGCCGTACAAAGAGCAGAAGTTCCTGAGCCTGTGACCGGCGGGAGGCCAACGATGATCCGCAAGCTGCATCACAACGCGTACCGTTGCCGCGATTCGGAAGAAACGCGGCGCTTCTACGAGGATTTCCTGGGATTGCCGCTTTCCGAAACGCTGGAAATCGGCGAAACCAAGTCGGGCCGCAAGACCGCGACGCTGCACACGTTCTACCGGCTCGACGACGGTTCGTATCTCGCGTTCTTCGAGGCGCCCGACATGCCGTTCGAGTTCAAGAAGCAGCACGACTTCGATCTGCATATCGCCCTCGAAGTCGCGCCGGAAGTACTGCCGGACATGCTGGCCAAGGGTCGCGCCGGCGGGATCGAGTCGCGCGGCATATCCGATCACGGGATGGTGCACTCGATCTACTTTCGCGACCCCAACGGTTATGTGATCGAGTTGACTGCGAAAACGGCGGAGCACGACCAGCTGATGGACGGGATGACCAACAATGCGCGCGGCAAGATGGACCGCTGGCAAGCGGCGAAGGCGCGGCTCTAGGAGCCTGTCGGCACCCATTGTGCGCGCCGCGCACAGGGCGGACAACATCGCGGCTGGAGTTGCAATCAGTTTCACCAGGACGGGAGATCAGAATGAAATTCACCATGAATGTGAACGGAAAGCGGGCGACCGTCGAGGTCGACGATCCGTCGATGCCGCTCCTCTATGCGCTGCGCAATGATCTGGACCTGCATGGTCCGCGCTTTGGCTGCGGTCTCGGGCAGTGCGGCGCCTGCACCGTCCATATCGACGGCCGCGCGATGCGTTCCTGTTCGGTACCGATGTCGTTCGTCGCCGGCAAGAAGGTCGTGACGCTGGAAGGCTTGGGCACGCCGGCAAAACCGCACCCGCTGCAGACGGCCTTCGTCGATGAACAGGCGGTGCAATGCGGCTACTGCATCAACGGCATGATCATGCAGGCGGCGGCGCTGTTGCGGGTCAACAAGAAACCGTCGGAGGAGCAGATCCGCGACGCGCTGGCGGCGAACCTCTGCCGCTGCGGGACGCACGTGCGCATCGTCCGCGCGGTCAAGCGCGCTTCCGAATCGATGGCCTGAGGAGACGAAAATGGACACGCATGTCGCGCAATCACCCGTCAATGCATCGCGCCGCGACTTTCTGAAGACCGGCGGCGCGCTGGTCGTGACCTTCGCCATCGGCGGTGCTAACGCCAATGCCGCCGATGAAAAAGCGAAAACCGTTGCCCTCGATCAGGTCGACGGCTTCCTGTCGATCGACGCCAACGGGATGGTTACCGTGTACTCGGGCAAGGTCGATCTGGGCACCGGCGTGCGTACCGCGATGGCGCAGATCGCCGCCGAAGAACTTTCGGTCCCGATGGCCCGGGTCTACGTGGTTCAGGGCGATACGATGCTCACCCCCGATCAGGGCGTAACGTTTGGCAGCCTGTCGATCCAGAACGGCGGAATGCAGATCCGGCAGGCGGCGGCAACGGCGCGCGATGCATTGCTCGCGCAAGCGGCAGGCAGGCTCGGCGCCGGCAAGGACGCCCTCACCGTCAGAGACGGCGTAGTCATGCCGAAATCCGGCGGCAGCGGCGTTGCGTACGCGCAGCTCGTCGGCGGCAGGGATTTCCAGATCAAGCTCGACGCCAAGGCACCGCTTAAGGATCCGAAGGACTATACGATTGTCGGCACCTCGGTCGCGCGTCTCGACATTCCCGACAAGGTGACCGGACGCTTCACCTACATGCAGGACTTCAAGCGCAAAGGCATGGTCCATGCGCGGGTCGTCCGGCCGACTGCGATGAAAGCGTCGCTGCTACGGGTCAACGACTGGGAGTGCCTCAAGATTCCCGGCTACATCGGCATGGTGAAGAAGGGCAACTTCCTGGCGGTGATCGCCAAGACCGAATGGGGGGCGATCAAGGCTGCGCGCGCGATCGAGACCTCATGGTCGGAGTGGAGCGGATTGCCCGACAAGGCGAAGCTGTGGGAGTACGTGCGCGGCGTCAAGATCAACAAAGACGAAGATCTGCAAAAAGTCGGCAACAGCGCCGAGGCTCTCGCCGCCCCGGGTGTGAAAAAAATTGCGGCGACGTACGATTTCGCGATTCACACGCACGGGTCGATCGGACCGTCGTGCGCTATCGCCGAGTTCGTCGACGGCAAGCTCACGTCGTGGAGCGCGTCGCAGCAAACGCATTTGTTGCGCAAGCAGATGGCCAACATGCTGGCGCTGAAGCCTGAAGACGTCCGCTGCATTTATATCGAAGGCGCCGGTTGTTATGGACGCAACGGCCATGAAGACGCAGCCGCCGATGCGGCGCTGATCGCCAGGGAAATCGGCGTTCCGGTGCGGGTCCAGTGGATGCGCGAGGACGAGCACGGCTGGGATCCGAAGGGGCCGCCGACGCTGCTCGACTTCCGCGGCGCCATCGACGACAAGGGAGCAATCACCGGCTGGGAATCCGAAGTCTTCATCCCCGACCGGCCGAAGGACATCGCGGTGACGCTGGTTGCTGCCGAGTTGGCCAGCCTGCCGAAGGAAGATGCGCATCCGGGCAACATTCATCAGGCTCTGGCGATTCCGTACACCGTACCGAACATCAAGGCGACCGCGCACTGGCTGGCGGAAACCCCATTTCGTCCGTCGTGGATCCGCACGCCCGGGCGGATGCAGAACACGTTCGGCAACGAAAGCTTCTTCGATGAACTCGCCGCAGTCGCCGGCGCAGATCCGATCGAGTTCCGGCTGAAGAATCTGAAGGATCCGCGTGGCGCCGAACTGCTCGAGCGGCTGGTCAAGGTGTCGGGCTGGACGCCGGGCGCGAAAGCGGTGCAGAACGGCGACGTGCTCAAGGGCCGCGGCGTGTCCTTCGTCAAATACGAACTGGTGCGCACGTATGTCGGCGTGGTCGCCGATGTCGAGGTGAACAAGAAGACCGGCAAGGTCAGCGTGAAGAAATTTTTCGTCGCGCACGATTGCGGCCAGATCATCAATCCCGACGGCCTCCGGAACCAGATTGAAGGCAACATCGTGCAGACGGTCAGCCGCACGCTGATCGAAGACCTGAACTTCAATCGTTCGACAGTCACCAGTCTCGACTGGGCCAGCTATCCGATCCTCACGTTCCCCGATGTGCCGGAGGTGGTCATCGAATTGATCGACCGCCCGAATGAAAAGCCGTGGGGCGCCGGCGAGCCGACCGCGGCGGTCGTGCCGTCGGCAGTTGCCAATGCGATTTATCACGCCACGGGGATGCGCCTGCGCTCGGTGCCGTTCACGCCGGACAAGGTGCTTGCAGGACTGAAGTCGATCTAGCAAATTCGCCAGTCGCAGCCCTTCAACGCGGGCGGCGTCTACTCAGTTGTGTCATCAACACGGAGGAAAAATGACATTCGCAATGAACAAAGCAATCGCAACGGGAGTCTGTGGCGTGCTCGGGGCAACTGCCGCAATGTCGGGCACTGCACTGGCTGCCGGCAAACCCGACCCGATGCTCGCGCGCGGCAAGTATGTCGTCACGATCGGCGGTTGCAACGATTGCCATACGCCGGGATATGCGGAGAAGGAAGGCAAAGTGCCGGAGAAGGATTGGCTGACCGGTGACATCCTCGGCTGGCGCGGACCTTGGGGAACGACATACGCGCTCAACCTGCGCAACTACATGGACAAGCTGACCGAGAAGCAATGGGTTGCGAAGGCGAGGAATCTGCAGGCCCGCCCGCCGATGCCGGCGGTGAATGTCAGGCAGATGACCAACCAGGATCTGAAGGCGGTCTATCATTTCGTCAAACACCTGGGACCAGGAGGCAATGAGGCGCCCGCCTATGTGCCGCCGGACAAGACGCCAAATCCGCCGTTCGTGCAGTTTCCGG
>JAYTIR010000388.1:0-3494 GCA_043731765.1 Burkholderiales bacterium | reverse complement strand
TGGATGCATTCCACCGACACCTGGTCGAGGCGGCTCTTCGCTAGCGCCGGGAAAATCTCTTCGTATTGGCGCCATTCGTTGCCGAGCGAATTCTTCCAGTCGATGTTCGCCTTGATGCCGTAGCCATAGCAGATGTGGACCGCGGTCGTGCAGCGCAGGCCTTCGATCGCCCGGTGCAACGCCTCGATCCCCCATTTCGTCACGTCGTCCATGTAGACGTTGAAGGCGGGCTCGTCGAACTGGATGATGTCCACGCCCTGCGCTTCCAGCGCGCGCGCCTCCTGGTTCAGCAGTTCGGCGAAAGCCATCGCCATCTTCACCTTGTCGCCGTAATGGCGGTCCGCGATGGTGTCGACGATGGTCATGGGACCGGGCATGGTGAACTTGAGCTTGTGCTTCGTGTGAGCGCGGGCGAGCTTCGCCTCCGGCTCGTGCACGCGGCCGCGCAACCGCAAAGGTGCCACCACGGTCGGTACCATCGCGTCATAGCGGTTGTTGCGGATACCCATCTTGACCTTGTGATCGAAATCGATGCCTTCGACCGATTCGAGGAAGCCATGCACGAAATGCTGGCGCGACTGCTCGCCGTCGCCGACGGTGTCGATGCCCGCGTCCTCCTGCGCCTTGATCCACAGCAGGGTCGCGTCGTTCTTCGCCTCGGCGAGTGCCTCGCCGGATTGCATCCATTGCGGCCACAGCTTGTTCTGCTCGGCGAGCCACGACGGCTTGGGTAGGCTGCCTGCGATAGCGGTTTCGAACATGGGAATGGGAACACCGGTCGTTGAAGGGCGGTACATCATAATCCGGGATCGACCGGCCGGGAATCACGGCCACTTTTGCACCCCGGCTCCGGATCGGCGAGAATCTCCCCGCCGCCACTGCGCTACGGAAACTCACGCTCCATTCGACCACAATGAAGGTCCTGCTGACGATCTCACGCGCGATCGACGCGCTCAACGAGCGCATCGGACGAGCCGTGATCTGGCTCGTGCTGGTGATGGCGCTGATCAGCGCGGCCAATGCGATGGTCCGCTATCTGTTCAACCGGAGCTCCAACGCCTGGCTCGAACTGCAGTGGTACCTGTTCGCGGCGGTGTTCCTGCTCTGCGCGGGCTACACGCTGCTGCACAACGAACACATCCGCATCGACGTGCTGTCGTCGCGCCTCTCCGCGCGCAGCCGGCTCTGGATCGACATCCTCGGCACCGTGCTGTTCCTGTTGCCGGTGTCGGTCTTCATCGTCTGGCTGTCGTGGCCGGTGTTCGTGAATGCCTGGGTCAGCAACGAGATGTCGAGCAATGCCGGTGGCCTTATCCGCTGGCCCGCAAGGCTGCTGGTTCCGGCGGGCTTTTTATTGTTGAGCCTGCAAGGCTTTTCCGAACTGATCAAGCGAGTCGCCGCGCTGATGGGCCTCATTCCAGACCCGATGGCAAGGCCGGCTGTTCCCCTGGCGATCCCGACGCAGCACGACTCCCGATGATCGCCTTCGTAACGGCGAACATCGCGCCGTTAATGTTTGCGGCGCTCGTGGTGTTCCTGCTGCTCGGCTATCCCGTCGCCTTCGCGCTCGGTGCGGTCGGGCTGTCGTTCGGCCTGCTCGGCGTGTATCTCGACCTGCTCCATCCCGCATTGTTCCAGGCGTTGCCCGAGCGCATCTTCGGCATCATGGCCAACGACACGCTGCTGGCAGTGCCGTTCTTCACTTTCATGGGGCTGATCCTCGAGCGCAGCGGCATGGCGGAGGATTTGCTCGACACCGTCGGCCAGTTGTTCGGGCCGGTGCGCGGGGGCCTCGCGTATGCCGTCGTGCTGGTCGGCGCATTGCTGGCAGCCACGACCGGCGTGGTCGCGGCGTCGGTCATCTCGATGGGACTGATCTCCCTGCCGATCATGCTGCGCTACGGATACGACCGCCGCCTCGCCAGCGGTGTCATCGCGGCATCGGGAACGCTGGCGCAGATCATCCCGCCATCGCTGGTCCTCATCGTTCTGGCCGACCAGCTCGGCCGCTCGGTGGGCGAAATGTATCAGGGCGCCATTATTCCGGGCCTGGTGCTGACCGGCCTTTACCTGCTCTATGTGTTCGGCCGCACCGTGTTCACTCCTTTGGCGGCTCCCGCGCTGCCGGCCGAGGCGCGCGAACTGCGCGGCTTCAAGCTGCTGCGCCGCGTGCTGCTCGTGCTGATTCCGCCGCTCGCGCTGATCTTCCTGGTGCTGGGCACGATCTTCCTCGGCATCGCCACGCCGACCGAAGGCGGCGCCATGGGCGCCACCGGCGCGCTGATCCTTGCGCTGGTCAACCGGCGCCTGAGTTGGTCCCTGCTCAAACAGGCGATGAACTCGACGGCGAAGCTGACCTCGTTCGTGATTTTCATCCTGATGGGTTCGACGATCTTCAGCCTCACTTTTCGCGGCGTCAACGGCGATCTGTGGGTCGAGCACCTGCTCACCGGCCTGCCCGGCGGCCCGATCGGCTTCCTGATCGTGGTCAACCTGCTGACCTTCGTGCTCGCGTTTTTCCTGGATTTCTTCGAGCTGGCGTTCATCATCGTGCCGCTGCTGGCACCCGTGGCGGACAAGCTCGGCATCGACCTGATCTGGTTCGGAGTGCTGCTGGCTGTCAACATGCAGACCTCGTTCATGCATCCGCCGTTCGGGTTCGCGCTGTTCTATCTGCGCAGCGTGGCCCCCGCCAACAACTATCTGGACAAGGTCACCGGCAAAGCGACCGCGCCGGTCACCACCGGCCAGATCTATTGGGGCGCGGTTCCCTTCGTCGTCATCCAGTTGATCATGGTCGCCATCGTCATCGCCTTCCCCGCGCTCGTGACTGTCACGCTGAAAAGGAACACGGTCGATCCGTCGAAGATTGAGATCAACATCCCGCCTCCGGAACACGATCAGCCGGAAAGCAGCGGCGCGCCGAAACCCGATGCCGGTCCCGCGCAAGAACGCTCCGGCGCCGAGCAAGGCGGCGACTTGGAGAAACTGTTCAAGCAGTCGAAATAACTCTAAAGACTCTCTCTCACCGCGGTGAGAGTTAAGTTTTATTTCCCGTCGCCGAGCTTGGAATAAAACGCGTAGTTGTCGTAAGTGGACTCGGCGACGCGGAACCAGAGAAACTGCTCGTCTCGGAATTTCTTCCAGCCCGGATAGATGCGCTTCCAGTGCGCGCTCTTCGCGCCGAGCTCTTCGTACAACTCGTAGGAGGCCTTTTCGGCCGCCTCCATCACCGATTTCGGGAAAGGCCGCAGCTTCGTGCCGCCGGCAATCAGGCGGCGCAGTGCCGCCGGGTTCTGCGCGTCGTACTTGGCCGGCATCCAGGAGGTGGCTTCGCCGCACGCCGCCATCAGCGCGGCCTGGTAGGACTTCGGCAGTTCGTTCCATTTCTTCCGGTTGACCAGCGTATGCAGCATCGGGCCGCCTTCCCAGAAGCCGGGATAGTAGTAGTACTGCGCGACCTTGTTGAAGCCGAGCTTCTCGTCGTCGTACGG
>JAYTIR010000387.1:0-6249 GCA_043731765.1 Burkholderiales bacterium | reverse complement strand
CGCGGCAACGCACACGCGACCATCAATGCGGCGGCCAGCGCGATTCGCAAGGGGCGTGCGGGAAGGGCGTACATCCTTCCATTGTCGCGGATTTTGTTGTTTGGAGCAAAACGAGAGGCAACCGCCGCTACTTCGGTTGGCGGTCGGGTCACGGGGAATCTGGCTTGCGCGCCTTGGGCCGTGGGGCGGATTCGGGCAGCGGATGGTCGGCGGCGCGTTTGCGGCGAACCCGTTTCGGATCCGCAACAAGCGGACGCGTCAACTCGACGCGATCGCCATTCGCGAGTGGAGTTTCCCCGTTCACACGTTGTCCGAAGACCGCGAATGCGAGCTCCGTCGGATCGAGTTCCAGCCGCGCCATGATGCCCGATTGCGCGATGGCGTCGTTGACCGTGGCGCCCGCAGGCAATGTCACGACGACGAGCGCCTCGACATCGGTCGCGGCATAGGCGACGGTGACGGAAAAGCGCGGTGGCGTCATGCCGGTCCGGAGAAGACCACTTCGGCGCGACGAACGAACGCGTCGATGAATGTATTGGCGATGTGGCTGAAGACCGGACCGACCACGATTTCCAGCAGATGCGTCGAGAATTCGTAGGCGAGTTCGAATTCGACCTTGCATGCGCCTTCGGCGAGCGCGTGAAAACGCCATTCGCCGTGCAGGTGACGGAACGGACCGTCCTTCAGCGTGATGACGATGGACTCGGGGACGCGGTTGACGTTGACGGTCGTGAAGTGCGCCTTCACGCCGTGATAGTCGATGTCGATGCGCGCGGTCTTGCCGTCCGGAGGCTTGGCAACCGCCTGGGCCCCGCTGCACCAGGGCAGGAAATCCGGATAGTGCTCCACGCCGTCGACCAGATCGAACATGCGCGCGGCGCTGTAGGGCACGAGGACGGATTTCAGGACGCGCTGCATCGATTGCTAGAATACGGGCCGCACAACGGAAGAAGCAGGCCAGGGTCTGGCATGAGCATCGTCGAAAACCGGAAGGCCTACCACGATTATTTCATCGAGGAGCGTGTCGAAGCCGGACTCTCCCTCACCGGATGGGAGGTCAAGGCCATCCGCGCGGGACGGGCGCACCTCAAGGAAGCCTACGTCGTCATCAAGAATGGCGAGCTGGTGCTCATCGGCGCGCACATCACGCCGCTGATCACGGCGTCGACGCACGTCAATGCGGATCCGACGCGCACCCGCAAGCTCCTCATGCACCGTGAGGAGATCAACCGCCTCGTCGGCAAGGTGGAGCGCGCGGGATACACGCTGGCTCCGCTCGATCTCCATTACAAGAACGGCCGGGTCAAGATCGAAGTCGGGCTTGCAAAGGGGAAAAAGCAGCACGACAAGCGTGACACGATCAAGGACCGCGAATGGGCCCGCGAGCAGCAGCGCCTGTTGCGCAATCGGCCCGGCAGCGCGCGGATGTAACAACCCGAGGAAGCCATCGCGGGAATTGTTGCGGTTCATGGTCGAACATCGTGCGCTGCAACCTGCCGCAAATCGTGCCGCACATCGCGCTGCAAGTCGTTCAGCACGGCCTCCGCCGCAGCGATGCCGCTGCGCACCGCAGCCTCCAGTGTCGCCGGGTAATCCGCATCCACGTAGTCCCCCGCGAGATAGACGCCTGCCACCAGCCGCACCTGGCCGGGCCGCATGCGCCGTGGCGTGCAGGCATAGGTGGCGCGCCGCTCGGCAATGACCTGCGACCACGCGCACGGTGAACGCGCCGGCTGCAGGCGGCGCAGCTGAGCGTCGACCTCGCGCGCGAGTCCGTCATGGTCGAGTTTTTCGTGCGGGCCGCTGGCGCTCAGGATCACCGCGAGCAACTGCCGCAACGCGGGACGGCCGGGATCGGGTTCCGCGTGCGCCAGAATTTCGGGCCGGTCGACCACCCACTGGCCCGGCGCGTCGTCGAGCCGCGCAATCGTTGCCGGCAGCGGTGTCGCGGCGGCATACCCAAGCCACACGGTGACGATCGGCTCGAAGTCCAGGGCCGCAAGTTGATCGAGAAACCCCCTCAACTCCGGTCTCGCAGCAAGCGCTTCCGGTGCAAAGGCGCCGGAAAGCTGGTGGGGTCCCACGGCGACGATGATGGCGCGCGCGGGTTGCATCGTTTGGCCGACCAGCAATGTCGCGTCGTCATGCGCAGCCCGAACGATGCGCGCGTTTGTTTCGGTTCGAATCACGCCACCGTGTTCCTCGACGAAGCGCGCGGCAGCTTCGGGAAACAGTGAAGTGAGGTCGGTTGCCGGCAGCAGGAAGTCGCTGGCCGCAGCTTTGCCCGCAAACGCGGCCTTGAGTACGTTGGCGAAGATCTGGGCCGATGCGATCACCGGTGGCGTGTTGAGTGCGGCCAGGCATAGCGGTTCCCACAGGCTTTGCGCTACCCGTCGCGGCAGCGGTGCAAGCATCTGTGCGACCGTTTCATCCGGCCCCCGTGCAAATCCTGCGCGTTTCAGGCGCAGGAACCAGTCGATGTTGGACCAGCGCTCGCGCCACGTCAGCCCGCGCGCCGTCAACAGGCCCAGCAACAATCCGAGCTTGCCCGCCGCCTCGCGCCGGATCAGCGTCAGCGCGCCTTCTTGTTCCGGCGCCAGCGGCACAATGGTCAGCGGGAGACGGGTAAAAACCGTGCGTGCTTCGATACTTCCGTGCACATGAGTGAGCAGTGCCAATGTCTGCTCGTACACACCGAGCAACAGGTGCTGGCCGTTGTCCAGTGGAAGTCCGGCGCGCGGTACGCGGCGCGCGCGTCCGCCCAGCACTGGGGCGGTCTCGAACAGCGCGACCGGGACGCCGGCGCGTGCCAGGGTCACTGCAGCGGCACATCCGGCCCAGCCACCGCCGATGACAGCGACAGGGGAGCTCATTTGGGGTCGCTCATGCCGAGCGCCACGTTCGCCAGGCCAGCCAGAGTTTGCGCAGCGGCGTGAGGGACGTGCGCCGGTCAAGGACCCTCAAGCCGTCGCGCGCGATTTCGTCGAGCAGCGTACGGTAGATCGCCGCCATGACCAGGCCCGTACGCTGCGCCTTCCGGTCCTGTGCCGGCAACTGCGCAAGCGCTCGCTCGTACCAGGTTCGCGCGCGCTCCACCTCGAATCTCATCAAATGGCGGAAGGCGGGGCTATATTGGCCACGCAACAACGCCGAAGGGGGCACGTCAAAGCGCTGCATTTCGTCCTGGGGCAGGTAGATTCGCCCGCGCCGGGCATCCTCCCCGACGTCGCGAATGATGTTGGTCAACTGGAACGCAATGCCCAGGTCGCGCGCGTACCCATTCGTCGCCGGATCGACATAACCGAAGATCTTCGCGGACATGAGGCCCACGACGCCGGCGACGCGATGGCAATAGAGTTCGAGCGCCTGGAAATCAAGATAGCGATGTTGCGTAAGGTCCATCGCCATGCCATCGATGACCGTCTGGAAATGGGCCTCCGGCAGGTCGTACTCGCGCACGACCGGCTGCAGGGCGAGGGCAACCGGATGCGACGGCTGGCCGGCGAAGACCAGTGCGATTTCGCGTCGCCACCACGCGAGCTTGGCGCGCGCCACTTCGGAATCGCTGACTTCGTCGACGACGTCATCGACCTCGCGACAGAACGCATAGAGCGCAATGATCGCGCGCCGGCGTGGCGCCGGCAGGAACAGGAAGCTGTAGTAGAAACTTGAGCCGCTAGCCGCTGCCTTTTGCCGGCAGTACTCGTCCGGCTTCATGGCGTGGACGCCTTGGCCGGAAACAGGGCACGCCACGCGACCACCAACCAGTCGCCGGTCGCGAGCACGGGTCGGCGCGCAAAAACATCGCCGCCGACGGCATCGATGCGGTCGAGTATCCGCAGCCCGCCGCTGATGATCGCCGACAATTCCAGCCCCAGGCGCCACGGCAACGCGCGCGTGAGCGGACGCCCTGCCTGGAGCAGGCTCCGGGCGCGCGCAACTTCGAAGTCGAGCAGTGCGCGCCACCGGTCGTCCACGCGCGCTTCCGCAATCTGCGTCTCGCTGACGCCGAAATGGTAGAGATCGTCCTGCGGCAGGTAGACCCGATTCTTTTGCCAGTCGATCGCGATGTCCTGCCAGAAATTGGTGAGTTGCAGACCGGTGCAGATGGCGTCACTCGTCTCGAGGTTGGCGGGCGTTTGCGTACGATACAACGCAAGCAGCAAACGGCCGACCGGATTGGCGGAGCGACGGCAATAGTCGAGGACCTCGCCGAAATTCGCGTAGCGCGTCACGGTCACGTCCTGGCGGAATGCGGAAACCAGGTCGTGGAAAGGTGCGAGCGGAAGCCCATGCGCGCGTATGGCGAGGGCGAGCGCCGGGAACGGAGGTTCCGTGGGCGTCTCGCCACGTTCGATGCGGTCGAGTTGCGCGTCGAACGCATCCAGCGCGGCCACACGCGCGTCCGCCGACGCGTCACCCTCATCCGCCAGATCGTCGGCGGCACGCGCAAAGCGATAGATTGCGACGACCGCCGGCCGCAGTCGCGTCGGCACGAGGATCGACGCGACGGGAAAATTTTCGTAATGGCCGACGGACACGCGAATTGGGTGAATCAGTTCCAAAAGGGCAAGCTTGCAGGTCGCGCCAGGGCACGCTGCGGCGGCTGCTTCCGTGACTCGGACGGCCGCGTTGCGCTATAATTGCCCGCTCGGCGAAAGAGGCTGCCGGCCAAATGTAACCTGCAGATGTAACCTGCAGTCGTTGAACCTGCGTAGCAAGCTGCCAGATACGTGCCAACTGAGCAAACTGCGAGAGTGGCGGAATTGGTAGACGCACCAGCCTTAGGAGCTGGCGGGGCAGCCCGTGGGGGTTCGAGTCCCCCCTTTCGCACCATCGAAACAAAATAGCAAGGATTCAGGGCGCATGCAAACCGCGTTGGAAAAACCGATTGCAACCACGATTGAAACGTTGAGCCAGCTTGAACGCCGGCTCAATGTCGCCGTTCCGCGCGCGCAGATCGAAGGCGAGATCGAAAAGCGCCTCGCGCGGCTGGCCAAGACCGTCAAGCTTCCGGGGTTTCGTCCGGGCAAGGTACCGCTCAAGATGGTGGTGCAGCAGTACGGTCCGTCGGTGCGTTCGGATGTGATCTCCGACGCCGTGCAAACGAGTTTCAATGACGCGGTGCGCGAACAGAATCTCAAGGTCGCCGGATATCCACGCATCGAACCCCGGCAAGGGGTAGGGTCGGCAAATGAGGCGGCGGACGGAGCCTTCGAATTCTCCGCGGTGTTCGAGGTCTATCCGGAAATCAAGTTGGGCGACATCGCGTCCATTGCGATCGATCGCCCGCAGGTCGAGGTGACGCCGGCCGACATCGACCGCACGCTCGAGGTTTTGCGCAGGCAGCGCGCGGTATTTGAACCTGTGGCGCATGGCGCGCAAATCGGTGACCGTACGCTGGTGGACTTCACGGGCACGATCGACGGGGTCGAGTTCCCGGGCGGCCAGGCCAGGGATTTTGCGATCAACCTGGGCGAAGGTCATATGCTTCCCGAGTTCGAAGTCGCATTGCAGGGCGCCGCCACGGGGGAATCCCGGGAATTTTCGCTGACCTTTCCCGCCGACTACCACGGCAAGGAAGTCGCCGGAAAGACCGCGCAGTTCTCGTTGACGGTGAAGCAGGTGAACGCTCCTGACGTTCCGCCGCTGGACAGTGCCTTTGCCACGGCCTTCGGCATCAAGAGCGGCAACGTCGACGACCTGCGGACGGAAGTCGAAACGAACCTGAAGCTGGAGCTCAAGCGCAAGCTCGACGCGATGCTCAAGGATCAGGCATTGAAGGGCCTGCGCCAGACGAGTCAGTTGACGCTGCCGAAATCGCTGGTCGACCAGGAGGCCCTGCAGCTTGCCCGGCGCATGGCGGCCAACCTGCAACAACAAGGCATGAAGCCCGAGGACATCAAGCTCTCCGCGGACATGTTTCGTCCGCAGGCCGAGGAACGCGTCGCGTTGGGCCTGATCCTTGCCGAAGTCGTGCGCGACAAAAATCTCGAAGCGCGGCCGGAGCAGGTGCGGGCGCTGGTCCAGGACGTCGCGCAGACCTACGAACAGCCGGACGCCGTCGTGCGCTGGCATTTCGAGCAGCCCGACCGGCTGAACGAATTCGAGGCGCTCGCCGTCGAACGCAACGTAGTGGAATGGGTGCTTGGCCAGGCCAGGGTGATCGACAAGCCCACGACGTTCGAGGCGCTGATGGGGCCTGCCAAGACTTGAGCGGCAGAGGTTTCCTTTCGCAGGCCCAGCGTC